>CAYUBX010000017.1:6592-15268 GCA_964443165.1 uncultured Acidimicrobiales bacterium | reverse complement strand
TGGCGATCACGTAGGTGACGATGAACGAGAAGGCCGCCACGCCCACGATCGAGAAGATCTGGTTCCAGAGCAGCACGCCGCCCCCGAAGAACACGCCGTCGATGAAGTCGCCGCCCGGCACCGCGGAGGAATCGGCCATGAAGCCGAGCAGCACGCCGCCGACCGCACCGCCCACGAAGTGGACACCGACGACGTCGAGGCTGTCGTCGAACCCAAACCGGAACTTGGCCTCGATGGCGAAGAAGCAGAGCACGCCGGCCGCCGCACCGAACACGAAGCTGTGCATCGATCCGACGAAGCCGGCCGCAGGAGTGATCGCCACGAGAGCCGAGATGATGCCCGAGGCCATGCCGATCGTGGACACCTTGCCGTGCTTCATCACCTCGACGAAGCTCCAGGCCACCATGCCGGCAGCACCGGCGATGAAGGTGTTCACGAACGCCTGGGCGGCTGCACCATTGGCCGCCAGTGCCGAGCCGGCGTTGAATCCGAACCAGCCGAACCACAGGATGCCGGCACCCAGCATCACGAACGGGATGTTGTGCGGAGCCGGTCGGTTTTGCGGCCACCCGGCTCGCTTGCCGAGGACCAGGACGAGGGCCAGCGCAGCGGCGCCTGCGTTGACGTGGATCGCCGTGCCGCCGGCGAAGTCATGGGCGGGAAGGTTGTAGATCCAGCCGTCCGCTCCGTACACCCAGTACACGACGGGGGCGTACACCAGGAGGCTCCACAGCGGAACGAAGATCATCCAGGCCGAGAACTTCATGCGGTCGGCCACCGCGCCCGAGATGAGCGCCGGTGTGATCGCAGCGAAGGTCATCAAGAACGCGAAGGTCGCGATGTCGCCGGCCTCGGTGATGCCCGTCATGCCGACGAGATCGAAGTTGCCGATGAACTTCTTCAGACCGTGGTCGCTACCACCTGCGGCGAGGCTGAAGCCGATCAGCACCCAGACGACTGGAACGATGCCGAGACACCACATGTTCATGTTGAGCATGTTCAGTGCGTTCTTCGCACGAACCATGCCGCCGTAGAACAGGGCGAGCCCAGGCACCATGAAGAGCACGAGGGCTGCCGAGATCAGGATCCAGGCGATGTTGCCTTCCATGATTTTCCTCCCTGACGTGGCGCGCGGAGCCACGTCGATGAGAGGAACCTACGAAGGACGCACCGCGGGGCTGTTTCTGCTGTGTTACAGGCAGATGAACTGGTCCGGGAGCGGATCAGTTGGCGGCTTAGAGGCCGACCTCGCCGATCGGGGCCGGCGAGTCGCTGAACTGCTCGAAGGCAGCCCTCGCCGTCGCAACCGCCCTTTCGATGGCAGCTTCGTCGGTCATCAGTGCCGACCCGACGACCCGGGTCAGTTGAGCGGGGAGCTCGTCGGGGACCCCGTCCGGGCCGAAGTTGTCGACCGTGGAGGTGAGCATCCGGGCCACGATCACCGCCGATGCCCGAATCTCCTCCTCGTCGTCCTCGCCAATCCCGATGCCCGCGTCCCGCATCCCGCGGATCATCACGTAGTCGCCGATCGGCGAGATCTCCCATCCGGCCACCCGGGCGGCTCGCCAAACGCGCGACGCCTCGTTGAGCCTGCACATGAAGAACCCCATCATGTGGCCGAAGCCGACGGCACGGTCCTCGTGCATCAACGCCTTCGCTGCACCGTCCGCGAAGTTGGGTACCAGGTGGGCGAAGGCGGCGTCGATCGCTTCATCGACGCTCAGGAAGTGGTTGTAGAAGGTTCCGACTGCGACATCGGCAGCTTCTGCGATGTCGGTACTCGACAGGCGGGAGTCCTGCTGCTCGAGCAGCAGATCGATCACCGCGTCGAGCAGCGACGCCCGGGTCTCGAGACGTCGCCGCTCGGTGCGCGTCATGCGCTCTGTCGCCGGGGAGAGAGTGTCGTACACCGTCATACCGCCTCCCGCTCCTCCACCAAGTCGAGGCTCAGCTCGGCTTGGGTGGCCACCATGTCCGCGTCGCCGAAGTGTGCGGCGTGCAACATGCGGGCGATGCGGCGACGCACAGGACGGCTGAGTGGCCGGCCTCCATACAGGTCGCCACACGACGCCATGATGTGCAGCACCATCGCTCCGGCGTGCCCCGCCGGCACCCCACGGTCTTCCATCGAATGGAGGTGGTTCTCTTGCATCGCCGCGGCGATGTCCTCGAGGTCGGCGCCGTCGAGGATCCGCCGATTGGCCGCGTGGGCCACCGCCCACTCGGTCCCGTCCTCCTCCAGACGCACCAGATAGTCAGCGACGAACTCGGCGATGGCCACCGGGAAGTCCTCCGCAGACACGATGCGCTGTGCCCAGTCGCGGGCCCACACCGCGGTCGGTTCCATGGCCTCGTCGATTGCTGCGGCGACGTCGGCGAAGTGGTTGTAGAACGTCGCCGACGCGTGATCCGCACGCTTTGCAATGAGTCGCGCATTGATGTCGCGCGGGCCACGTTCGAGAAGCAGCTCTCGCGTCGCCACGAGGAGGTCCTCGTGGGTGGCCAACCGACGTCGCTCAGTTCGTGTCATTGCCGTTTTCACCATCACGGCACCCACCTTCCCGTCGTTATGTCTCCCACGGTACGCCGATCCGCCTCCACCGCCTCTTGGCCCCCACGCCAAGAGTGCTCGGCGCCCCTAGAACTGAAACGTCATTCACCTCTGAGGGAGCGTCGAACGAGATCTGTCGGTCGGGGAGCCGACGCTCCCGACCCGCGAGATCATTGTGTGGCAATCAGTCCGTCCCCGCATGGTGCGGTTGAACTCTCCCAGCATCATCCCCGCTCATCGACGGCCCCCCGAGGTGCATGAGCGATTCCGACACTTCGAGACACCGGGGCAACAGCTGGACACTTCTTCGCTCACAGGCGCCACACGAACGAAAGCCCATGAATAGACGGTCTCCGCCTGCCACCTGTCGCTCATAGCGGTCCCTGCTGTGGTCTGTTTTGCTACCTGTCAACAGCGCGTCAAATCGTGAACAGTTGTTCATCACTGGCCACTTGGTCGCGTTGTCGACAGCTGCTCAGAGTGAGATCACGCCCCTCCCAAGCTGAGGGAGCGCCCCGAGGATCGCGCCCTGCTCCCCCACGTCGCGCCCGTACCGATTGACCGAGAGCGCTGGGCGCTGCCGTAGCCCTCAGCCGACGGCAGCGAGGGCGTTCTGGAGATCGGCGACCAGATCGCGGCTCGACTCGATCCCGACCGAGATCCGGATCAGATCGTCGGGCACTTCGAGATCGGATCCTGCGACGCTCGCGTGCGTCATCGCGCCGGGGTGCTCGATGAGACTCTCCACGGCTCCGAGGGACTCGGCCAGCGTGAAGACACGCGTCGCCGTCACGACCTTCTCTGCCGCAGCGCGCCCACCCGCGATGCGGAAGGACACCATGCCGCCGTAGCCGGACATCTGGTGCGCCGCCACCGCGTGACCTGGGTGGTCAGCGAGGCCGGGATAGAGCACGTGTGTCACCGCTGGATGCGCCTGGAGCACCTCGACGATGGCGGCCGCGTTCTCGCAATGGCGATCCATCCGCACAGCGAGGGTCTTGACGCCGCGCAGCGCCAGATAGCAGTCGAACGGGCTCGCGATCGCTCCGACGGCGTTCTGGGTGAACACGAGATGCTCGGCGAGCTCGTCGTCGTTGGTGGCCACGAACCCGCCGACGACGTCGCTGTGACCGCCCAGGTACTTGGTGGCCGAATGCACGACCACGTCGGCGCCAAGGGACAGCGGTTGCTGGAGATAGGGCGTGGCGAAGGTGTTGTCGACCACGACGAGGCCGCCGAGCTCATGGGCCACCTCGGCGATCGCCTCGATGTCGACCACGGTGAGCAGCGGGTTGGTGGGCGTCTCGAGCCACACGAGCTTGGTGCGCGGGTCCCAGCTCTCACGGATGGTCTCGGGCCGGGTGAGATCCACCGCTGTGGTGCGCACCCCACCGCGGCCGTGCACCTTGACGATCAGGCCGAACGTTCCGCCGTAGGCGTCGTTTCCCAGCAGCACACCGCATCCCCGTTCGAGGAGGCGGAGTAGAGCGTCCTCGGCCGCCAGTCCGGTCGCGAAGGCGAATCCGTGGGCCGCGCCTTCGAGGGAGGCGACGCAGGCCTCGTAGGCGTGGCGGGTGGGGTTGCCGGTTCGGGCGTACTCGTAACCGTGCTTGGGCTGGCCGATCCCGTCCTGAGCGAAGGTCGTGGCGAGCGCGATCGGTGTGACCACCCCACCGGTCCGCTGATCGTGGGGCTGGCCGGCGCGGATCGCGCGCGTCTCGAAGTCGAACTCCTCGGAATTCTCGAATCCCGACAGGAGGGGATCGCCACCCATCATGGGGTCACCTCGGGGGCATCTGGAGTGAGGAATTGGAGCACGTCGGTTCGGCTGAGGATGGTGCGCGGGCGCCCTCCGTCGAGAACCAGGACCGCCTGGTGGGTGTCGAGGAGTTCCACGGCCCGCTCGACCGGTTCGCCGACGCCGATCGTGGGAAGCGGTGGGTTCATGATGTCCTCGACCTGCGACTCAAGCACATCCGCTGCGCCAACCGTCTGACCCATCGCCCACAACTCCGACACGGAACCGACGACCTCGGCCGCCGCGAGGGGCATCTCTCCCTTGGCGACGGGCAACTGGCTGACCCCGTGCTTGCGCATCGCCAGCACCGCCGTTCGGACGGTGTCCTCGGGGTTGACGTACACGAGGGGCGGGACCTCGGTCTCCTTCGCATCGAGGAGATCGCCGACGACGGTGCCGTCGGTCCGGGTGAACCCCATCGTGGCCATCCAGTCCTTGTCGAAGATCTTCGACAAGTAGCCGCGACCGGAATCGGGAATGAGCACGACGACCAGATCGTCTTCGGTGAGGCCCGCGGCCACCTCGAGTGCAGCCGCGACCGCGGTGCCGCCCGACCCACCGATGAGCAGCCCTTCCTCCCGGGTGACCCGATGGGCCATCGCGAACGAGTCGGCGTCGGAGATCGCGATGGTCTGATCGACGACTTCAGGGTCGTAGGTGGGCGGCCAGAAATCCTCGCCGACCCCCTCGACGAGGTACGGGCGACCGCTGCCGCCCGAGTAGACCGACCCCTCGGGATCCGCCGCGACGATCGTGACGGTGGGGTCCACCTCCTTCAGATACCGACCGACACCGCTGAGGGTTCCACCGGTGCCTGCGCCGGCCACGAAGTGGGTAACCCTGCCCTTCGTCTGCTCCCAGATCTCCGGCCCGGTGGACTCGTAGTGGGCCCGGGGGTTGTCGGGGTTGTGGTATTGGTTCGGCCGAAACGCGTCCGGCGTCTCGCTGAACAGACGCTCGGCGGTGGAGTAGTAGGACTGAGGGTCGTCCGGCGGCACGGCGACCGGGCACACGACCACCTCGGCGCCGTAGGCCTCGAGCAGCGACACTTTCTCCTCGCTCACCTTGTCGGTCATGACGAAGATGCACTCGTAGCCGCGCTGAGCGGCGACGATCGCCAGACCCACACCTGTGTTGCC
This sequence comes from uncultured Acidimicrobiales bacterium, assembly GCA_964443165.1. Lineage (GTDB taxonomy): Bacteria > Actinomycetota > Acidimicrobiia > Acidimicrobiales > Poriferisodalaceae > JAYPWI01. The sequence continues at coordinate 9,780 of CAYUBX010000017.1, read as the reverse complement.
CGAGGTGGGCTCGATGATCGTTCCGCCAGGCTTGAGAAGACCGGCCTCCTCCGCGGCGTCGATCATCGTCACCGCGGGCCGGTCCTTGCTGCTGCCGCCGGGGTTGGTCGTCTCGAGCTTCAGCACGATCGGACAGGCGATCTCACCACCCACTTGTCGCAGACGGACGAGGGGGGTGTTGCCGATCAGGTCGAGGACCGAGTCGGCGATGTCGAGGTCGTCGAGACTCATGACCCCATTGTGCGCCGGGTGAGGGTCGGAATGTGCACTTGTTCGGCGCAAAACACGTCAACTCAGCAGTGACAGCGCGAGCCCGATCGGAAGCGCGGCGAAGCTCACCACCGTCAGGATCAGCGCGATGAGAGCGAACGTCTTCGACTGGTCGCCCGGCGGCTTGCCGCAACGGCCGATCGTCTCCCACAGGGCTTCCATCGGTCATATCGTGGTCATCACGATCCGACGCCGGGCCGTCGCCGCCCCGCGCAGTATCACCCACGAGGCCAAGAGGAAGATCAGGAACACGACGATCGTTATGACCACCTGAATCCACGTCGAGGAGACCGCCGCGACGATCGCCGCTCGCGCCGCGTTGAGCCCGCCGGACAGGACGGCGCCGCCGAGGAGAAAGGTCGGGACGCCGAGCGGGTTGCGCTTGAAGCCCGGCCGCACCCGCTCGGTCTGCTTCATCGCTCGGTAGAGCAGCGGCCTCGCCGGATCGTGGTGGAGACACGCCGTTTCTCGCCGCTGGTAGAGGCGGTACATCGCATCGATGGCCGAGGCCAGGTACGAGCGGACGAGGAACTGGGTGACGATCTTCACCAGGTACTCGGCCACCGGTTTGAGCGGTCCAACCCGTGGCACCTTCACCGATCGCCCACCGTTGCGATCGAGCACCTCCAGCGAGCGGATCGCCAGGCTGTGCGCCCGTTCGAATCGCTCGGGGTGACCGAGCGGACGCTTGGCGCCGAGCTCGAGCACGATGTCGCGATCGACGCCGTCGTGCGCTCCCATGTCGCCGAGAACTGCGTCCGCCGCCTCTGCATCGCTTTTGCGCAGCGCCTGGAACGCCTCGAGACGATCATCCAGCTCGTCAAGGAGGAGGTTGCGAGCCCCGGTGGAGTCCGTCGCCTCGTTCCCGTCGGTGTTCCCCGTCCCCGCGGCAGTCATGGCTGCGACGCTATAGCGCGGCCTCACTACACTGATCCGGATCGATCGCCACGTCACCGGCAGGGGGTAGGCCAGTGCGCAAGCAGATTCCACCCGACTCGCTCGCGAGGGACCCGCGGTTCCACCGTCGGAGCACCGAGGAGCGCCTGCGGGATCCGCGCAACAACGTCGTGCGAGTGATCGATCCCGAGGTGGAGGACGTGGACGAGCGCGCCCGTCGTCAAATGCACGGCATCTTCGTCGGTGAGATCCAAGCCCTGGAGGGCGCCGGCCGCACCGCGTTCGACTTCCAGGACGGCGAGGTGCCCTTCGAGCTCAAGCTCGACATGGCGCGTCAGTGCTGGGACGAGGCACGACACTGCGAGATCTCCGTCAAGCTCACCGACCACATGGGCGGCGAGCTGGGCGAGTACACCGAGTTCACCACCCTGTTCGAAGCCGCGTGCCACGACGACCCCGTGTTCCGGCTGGCGGGCGTCAACCGCGCCCTCGAAGGGCTCGCGATCGACGTGTTCAGCATGATGCGGGACTTCGGCTCCGAGATGTCCGATCCGGTCATGTACTTCTGCGAGGACTGGATGCTCGCCGACGAGGTCACCCACGTGAAGATGGGCTCTCGCTGGCTGCGCGAGGTCACCGAGAAGGATCCGAAGCGGCGCACCAAGGCACTCGACTTCCAGAAGGTGGTCGACCAGCTCTTCAACTTCGGCGGGGCACGCGGCGACGACCCCGAGGCAGCGATCCAGCTGGCCCGCCGTTTCCGCGAGATGGCCGGGTTCACCGAGGGCGAAGTCGACGAGATCGCCGAGATGTCCAAGCAAGCCCGTGCTGCCGGTGTCGTCGCCAGCCAGACGGGCGCGATGGACGAAATCCGCGCCGCGACCGCCTGAGGCGTCCCGGACGCCTTGACGTTGGCCGGCGGCGGCCGACCGGAGAATCATGCGTTCCCACATCTCCACGCCCGTCCGCGCCGCGTCTCTGCTGCTGACAGGGGCCCTCGTGGCTACCGCCTGCTCCGGCGGCGGAAGCTCGGACGTCGAGTCGGCTGGCGACACCAGCGCTCCGACCACCGCCGCGCCCGCCGTGTCCGAGGCGCCGGCGACGACAGCCACCCCGACGACCACCGTGGTGCTCGTACCGACCTCGGAGGCGCCCACCACGACAGCCGCCCCAACGACGCTGCCACCAGCGTCGGGCGCGACGCTCGAAGCCGGTCAGCCCGCGACGTGGTTCGGGGTGCGCGACGACAGCGCCAACAACGTGAGCCTGGTCGAGGAGCGCAGCTCCGTCGACGGGACGCTCGAGCGAGAGTTCGCCTCCTACGAGCTCGCAGCCTGCATCGAGGAGAACGACGAGGGCGAGTGCATCATTTTCGGTGAGAGCTGGGCACCCGTCTCCATCGACGTCACGACGGACAAGGTCGCGGTGGGACTCTGCTGCGAGCCGGTCTCAGGCAGCACGCAGGTCCTCCGCAGGATCAACGGCGATTTGCTCTCGGGGACCTTCGGGTCCGAACCCGCCTTCGCCCCCACTCCCCCTCTGATGCTGACGGCCGTCTACGCGGACGGCGGGCTCTACTACGTGGTCAACTCCAACAGCGGCGAGTCGACCGAGATCCCCATCGTGCCCGACTGGGGCGATCGCGCGACCTGGAGCTTCGACGGCTCGATGATCGCCGTCGAGGTCGGCGACGGGATCGCCATCGCCTTCTGGGACGCCGCGCTCGGCGAGGTGGTCGACGTGTCGATCACCTTCGAACCGCCCGCCGGCACCACGTGGTCCAAGCCGGCCTTCCAGGCGAGCGGCAACCTCGTGGTCGTCGAAGACGCGGACGCCGGCGGCGCCTCCAAGGGCGTGGTGCTCAACAAGGAGGTCTTCGGCGGGCTCGCCGGCGACCTCGTGTTCGCCGAGTTCCCCTTCGAGGGAACCGTCGTCCACCAGGGCTACGACGAGACCGGCACCTTCCTCATCTACGTGCTCGACGACGGCAGCGTGCGCTGGCAGGGCAAGGGCCAAAAGGG
>CAYUBX010000017.1:0-6582 GCA_964443165.1 uncultured Acidimicrobiales bacterium | reverse complement strand
GCGAGGTCGAACCGCCGGGCGCGGAGCTCGCGCACGAACCGGGCCACCTCGCCGCCGCCTGGTAGCGGGTCCGCCCCTCCCTGAGCCACGCACCGCCGAGTGTCAGCGCGCCAATTCTGGCGCGCTCGCACTCGACGTTGGACCGGCTCGACTGATCAGCCCAGGAGTTCGGCGAGGCGCTCGCGGTATGCCTCGACGTTGCGCTCCTTGACCTCCTCGTAGCCGCGGATCATGTCGGGAAGCCCGGCGACTTCGACGGCGGTGTCGAAGTTCTCGGCGGACAGTCCGCCGAGGAGCCCCTCGATGGTGGAGCGGTACTCGTCGATCAGCTCACGCTCGAGCTTGCGGTGGGCCGTGCGACCGAACGGGTCGATCGCCTTGCCGCGCATCTTCTTCATGCGAGCGAGCCCCATGAAGGCGGCATCACCGGAGCGACCGAGACCGATCTTCTTCTTCAGCCCCATCCGGCGGGCCATCGGCGGGTGCAGCTTGTAGGTGACCTTCGTGTCGTCGCCGAACTGCTCCTTGATGGCCTGCTGGAACTCCTTCGAGCGGTGCAGCCGCGCCACCTCGTACTCGTCCTTGTAGGCCATCAGCTTGTGCAGGTAGCGGGCAACCGCTTCGGACAGCCGGGTGTCTACACCGACGCCCGCCTCGGCGGAACGAACCTTCGACACGAAGTCGACGTAGGTCTGACCGTAGGCGGCGTCCTGGTAGTCGATGAGATCCGGCACCCGGATGCCGAGCAGACGCTCCAGTTCCTCGGACGGCTCGCCGACCGCGGCGATCATCTTCTCGGCCTTCTTACCGATCTTGACCTCTCGCTTCACCCGACCGAGACGCTCCACGTTCAGCTCGTCGAGGAACGACGGGTCCAGCGCGATCTTTCGACCGAGGCGGAACGCCTGGGTGTTCATGTCGACGGCGACGCCGTTGAGCTCGATGGCCCGCTCGATGGCGGCCGAGCTGATCGGCACCACGCCGCTCTGGTACGCGGCGCCGAGCACGATGATGTTGGCGGGCATGTGCGAGCGGTACAGGTTGTCACTCAGGTTGCCTGCGTCGAAGTAGATGTTCTTCTCCGCCGTGGTGGCGTCGTCGAGCGTCTGCTGCAGTTCGCTCCACTCGGGGTACTCCGCCGACGTGTCGCGAACCATGGCACCGGTGGGCACCTTGGACGACGACACCACCGCAACCGATCGACCCGGCATCGCCTTGGTGAGGTTGAGCGGGTTGGTACCGGTGAGCAGGTCGAACACGATGTACGCGTCCGCCTCGCCGGTGCCGACCTTGTTGCCCTCGCCCAGCTCCTCGTCGGGGTCCGAACCCTCGAAGCGCACCTTCAGGTTGGACACCACCGGTCCGCCCTTCTGAGCGAGACCGGTCTGGTCGAGACCGTGGGCCTGCTTGCCGTCGAGAAGAGCCGCCGTGGCGAGCAGCTGGTTGACGGTCACCACGCCGGTGCCGCCGATGCCCATCATCAAGATGTTGCCCTCGTCGATTCGCTCGGGCTCGGGGAGGTCGTCGCCGATCTTGGCCACCGCGACGGTGGACTTCTCGGGGAGCTTGCCGCCGGGGATCACCTCGACGAACGCCGGGCAGTCGCCGTCGAGGCAGCTGTAGTCCTTGTTGCAGCTCGACTGGTGGATCTGGGTCTTGCGGCCGAACTCGGTCTCGACGGGCTGCACCGACAGGCAGCTCGACTTCTCACCGCAGTCGCCGCATCCCTCGCAGACCGCCTCGTTGATGAGAACACGCATCGCCGGATCGGCGACCTTGCCCCGCTTGCGATCCCGCCGGAGCTCGGCGGCGCACGGCTGGTCGTAGATCATCACCGTGGTACCGGGAATGTCCCGAAGAATCCGCTGGGCCTCATCGAGGCGGTCGCGGTGCCACACCTCGGTGCCCGGCGCGAAGTTGGCGTCGTTCGGGTACTTGTCGGGATCCTCGGTGAGCACCATCACTCTGGCGACGCCCTCGGCGTCGAGCGACCGGGTCAGCTCGGGCACTTCCATGCCACCATCGACGTCCTGGCCGCCGGTCATCGCGACCGCGGCGTTGTACAGGATCTTGTAGGTGATGTTGGTACCGGCGGCCACCGACTGGCGCAGCGCCAGCGAGCCCGAGTGGTGGTAGGTGCCGTCGCCGATGTTCTGGAACCGGTGGTCCATGGTCACGAACGGCTGAGCGCCGACCCACTGCACGCCCTCGCCACCCATCTGGGTGGTGCCGCGGACGTTGCGGGTGGGGGTCATGGAGGCCATGCCGTGGCAACCGATGCCGCCGCCCGCCTCGGAGCCCTCAGGCACCCACGTGGAGCGGTTGTGCGGACAGCCGGAGCAGAAGTTGGGCATCCGGTTGGCCTGCTTCTTCTCGCTCGGAGCGCCGAGCGTGACAGGGATGGTGATGCGCTCTTTCACCGCGGGGCCAACGGCGTCCTCGCCGAAGCGGCTCACGAGGAAGGGACGGATCTTGCGAGCGACGGCGTCGGCTTCCATCTCACCGTGCCCGGGGAACCAGAACGCTCCCTCTTCGTCCTTCTTGCCGAGGATCATCGGGGCATCGGTGACCCCGTAGAGGATCTCCCGGATGAAGGTCTCGATGAAGGCCCGCTTCTCCTCCACCACGACGATCACGTCGAGGCCGTCTGCGAACTCCTTGACCGAGGTGGGCTCGAGCGGCCACACGACGGTCGGCTTGAAGATCCGCACGCCGAGGCGCTGCAGCGTGGCTTCGTCGAGCCCCATGCGATCGAGGGCCTCGCGCAGGTCGTAGTAGGTCTTGCCGGCTGCGACCAGGCCGACCTTGGCATCTGATGTTTCGACCGTCTGGTGGTTGAGCTTGTTGAGGGCGACGAATCGATCGACGGCCTCCATGCGCCCTTCGTGGATCTCGAGCTCCATGCGGACAGCGTTGGGGCCGAAGAGCGCGTCCTGCTGGGTGTGCTTCCAGGGGCCGCCGTTCCACTCGAACTCGGGGCGCTGCGTCTGCACCCGGCCGGGCCCGACCTTGATGGTGGAGTAACCGTCAGCGACGTTGGTGACGATCTTGAGAGCACTCCAGAACCCGCTGTAGCGGCTGAGCTCGTACCCGATGCGGCCATAGTCAGCGACTTCCTGCACGCTGCCCGGGTAGAGGATCGGTGTCTGGAAGTGGAGCAGGGCGAACTCGGACTCCGAGGCAAGGGTCGACGACTTGGAGGCGGGGTCGTCGCCGGCCACCAGGAGCACGCCGCCCTTGGGGTCGACGCCGCACACGTTGGCGTGCCTGATCGCATCGCCCGAACGGTCGACGCCGGGGGCCTTGCCGTACCACATGCCCAGGACGCCGTCGTACTTGCCATCGAAGTTGCGGTTGGCGAGCTGGCTTCCCCACACCGCCGTGGCACCGAGGTCCTCGTTGAGGCCGGGGATGAAGGTGACGTGGTTGGCTTCGAGCTCTTCCTGGTTGCCCGTCATGAGCGAGTCGATGCCGCCGAGGGGCGACCCGCGGTAGCCCGACACCATCGCCGCGGTGCTCAGCCCGTCGCGCCGGTCGGCCCGCAGCTGATCGAGGAGGACGCGAAGCAGCGCCTGCACACCGCTCATCGCGACATCGCCCTCGTCGCGGACGAAACGATCCTCGAGCCGGAAATCTGCCAGTGCCATGGAATGCCCCCAGGTGTCGCCGGACACTCTACCGGCCCCACTCACCGGGATTCCGAAGGGCGGGGCTTGCTACGGTCACCGGTCGTGGCTGGCCATACGTGCTTCACCTGTGACCCCGGGCCGATGCAGACCGTCGACCATTCGAAGGGAGTCGTGCATGTCCCGACACGGTTCCGGGGTCCACCCGACTCCACCAACGGCGGCGTCGCGGCAGGGCTCTACGCGTGCCTCGGGGAGGTCGCGCTGGGTCAGCCCGTTCAACGGCTGAACGTCCGCCTCCACATCCCTCCACCCCTCCTCACCGACCTGCCGTACTCGTTCGACGAGGACGCCGAGCACCCCGGCCGCACGCTCGTCTCAGTGCGCACGCCGGACGGCACGCCGGTTCTGTCCGGCTGGGTGAGCGCCGCCGCCGATCCGGTCATGTCCGCCGACGTCGCCGCCCACCTCGGCGCCCATGCGACCCTGACCACAGAGCAACAGCACCGGTTCGACACGTACGTCGAACCGCCCCGCCGCCAGCCGAGCGAGGCGTTCAACACGTGCTTCGTCTGTGGCCCCGAAGCCGAGGGTGGCCTGCGGATGCGCATGCGTCCCGTCGCCGACGACGTCACCTGGCTCGACTGGCAGCCAGAGCCCGATTGGATGAATCGCGACGGCGTGGCCCTGCTCCCGGCGATCGCCTCGCTCGACTGCACGGCTGCGCAGGGCCTGGCGGAGCGCGGCTTCGTCGGAGAGGACGACGCTTTTCTGCTCGGCACCTACGACGCGGAGGTTCTCGAACGCCCGGTCGGGATCGACGCCGCCGACCTGCGGATCATCACCACATCGGCGGGGCGCGAGGGCCGCAAGGTGTACACCCACCAGGGCCTCTTCACCCCCGACGGACGCCCCATGATCCTCGGTCTCGCGACCTGGATCGTGGTCCCTCCAGAGGTCGCCGCCGGCCAGGCGTAGTCAGAACCGCAGCAGGCTGCGGACCTCAGCGAGGGCCTCGGTCTGGGCGAGGACGTCGGGTCGCGTCGGAATGATCACGAATCCGGTGACGCCCGCGTCGACGTACCGCTGGAAGCCCTCGGCGACCCGCTCGACCGTGCCGAGCTGGGTCCAGTCCGTCACGACCTCGAATGGCAAGTCGTACTGCCCGCGGAACAGCCGCTCGGCATCGCTGATCAGGCCCGCGCGGTCGTCACCGACTCCAGCGAACATCACCATCGTCGTCTCGGGCGTCGGCCGGCCGGCGGCGCTCGCTGCCTCCGCCAGGAGATCCCCCGCCGCACGGATCGCCGACGGATCCATCCACACGGTCAACCACTGATCGCCGAACCGTGCCGCGCGACGGATCGCCGCGTCGGACCTGCCACCGATGGCGATCGGCGGAACCGGGCACGCCGGCCGCAACGGCGGTGTGTCGATCTCCAGCGCGCCCGCGTGGACCACTGCATCTCCGCCGAGGAGGCGGGGCAGCAGTTCGAGGAACTCGTCGAGGCGCTTCCCGCGGCCCCCCACGTCCTCGCCGGCCGCTCGCCACTCCGGCGGGTGCTCGCCGCCCACACCGAACCCCGCGATCACCCGGCCAGGGGCCAGGTGGCTGAGGGTCTGCAGCGACTTGGCGAGCCACACCGGCCGCCGCATCGGCGCCAGCAGGACCGCCGACCCCAGACGCACGCGCGTCGTCACTGTCGCAGCCACGGACAAGGCCATGGTCGCCTCGAGGATCGGAGGGTGGAATGCGAGGTGGTCCCCCACCCACACGGCGTCGAAGCCCCCCTCCTCGGCCTGCTTCGCGGCCGCAGCCACCGGCAGCTCCCCAACCTCGAACGGATCGAAGTTGGGCAGCATCAACCCCCACGGGGCCAGTCGCCGCTCGGTCACGACGCGGGACCTTACCGTCACCCTCCAATCGCAGGCTGTTCGATCACGAATGGAATCACAGAGGTGTGATCCCGGTTACAGATGGTGTGCTGTCCCTCGCGAACGAACTCAGGACGCGATTCAGCGCTGTGCGGGATCAGACAGAAGCCCTCGCAGCACCGCTGAGCGCCGAAGACCAAGCCATCCAGTCGATGCCCGACGTGTCACCCACCAAATGGCATCGAGCCCACACGACCTGGTTCTTCGAGACGTTCGTCGTATTGCCGCATCTCCCAGACGCCGAGCCGCACGATCCCGCGTTCGGGTTCCTGTTCAACAGCTACTACGAGACCGTCGGCGCCCGGCACCCACGGCCCCAGCGCGGTCTCATCTCGCGCCCATCTGCTGCGGAGGTGGCCGACTACCGCGCTGCGGTCGACGCACGCGTGGCCGAGCTGCTCGACCGGCTCGACGAGTTCGACAACGAGACGCAGGCGACAGTCCTCGAACTGGTCGAGCTCGGCCTGCACCACGAACAGCAGCACCAAGAGCTGATCCTCATGGACATCAAGCACGTCCTGTCGATCAACCCGACCGAGCCCGCGTACCGCACGACCTTCGAGCAGGCGCCTGCTCAGACTCCCGCCTCTCTCGGGTGGACGCCTCACGACGGGGGTATCGTGCGGATCGGGCACGATCACGACGACGGCTTCTCCTTCGACAACGAGACCCCGCGGCACGACGTTCTTCTCCAGCCATTCGAGATCGCGAACCGGCTGGTGACGTGTGGGGAGTGGCTCGAGTTCATGGCCGACCGCGGGTACCACCAGCCGACGCTGTGGCTCTCGGACGGGTGGCACCACATCTGCGGCGTGGGATGGGATTCGCCGGGCTACTGGTTCGCAATCGACGGCGAGTGGCACGTGTTCACGCTCGACGGCGTACATCCCATCGACCCCGCCGAGCCGGTCGTTCACGTCAGCCACTACGAAGCCGACGCCTTCGCTCGGTGGGCTGGGGCCCGCCTCCCCACCGAGGCGGAATGGGAAGCCGTTGCCGTCGATCTGCCGGTCGAAGGACC
>CAYUBX010000016.1:0-15320 GCA_964443165.1 uncultured Acidimicrobiales bacterium | reverse complement strand
GTGGTCGTCGATGATCCCGATGTCGCCGGTGTGGAGCCAGCCGTCGTCGTCGATCGTCTCGGCGGTCGCCTCGGGGTTGTTGAGGTAGCCGGTCATCACCTGAGGACCGCGCACCCACACCTCGCCGCGCTCCCCGGCACCCTTGTCCTCACCGGTGTCCGGGTCGACGATACGCGTCTCCGTGTTGGACGCGGTAACGCCGCTCGTGCCGGGGCGGTAGTCACCCTCCGGAGTGAGGTGGCTCACCGGGCTGAGCTCGGTCATCCCGTAGCCCTGCACGACCTCGCAGTGGACGCGCTTGGCGGCTTCTTCGGCCAGCTCGGCACCCAGGGGGGCAGCACCGGAGAAGATCTGCTTCACGCTGCTGAGGTCGTACTGGTCGACGATCGGTGCCTTGGCCAGACCGAGGATCATCGGCGGGACGGCAAAGAAACGGGTGATGCCGTAGGTCTGCACGGCCTCGAGCGCCTCGACCATGTCGAACCGGGGCATGGTCACGACGGTGACGCCATTGGCGAGCAGGCCGTTCATCAACACCTGCATGCCGTAGATGTGGAAGAACGGCAGCGCGGCGAGCGCCGCCTCACCGTCCTCGTAGAAGATCGCGTGCTTGCACTGCTCGATGTTGGCCACCAGGTTGCGGTGCGAGAGCATCACGCCCTTGGGCAGCCCCGTGGTGCCCGAGCTGTACGGGAGGACCACCGTGGAGTCCAGGTCGACCTCCACCTGGCCGATCGGATCGCCGAAGAGCTCGACGTGCGAGATGGCCCCGTCCTGCGCCTCTCCGAGCACCACGACGTCCTCCACACCGGTGCCCTCGGCGGCCTCCAGCGCGACATCGAGGAACATCGGGATCGTCACGAGGATCGACGCGCCGGCGTCCTGCAGCTGGAATCGCACCTCACTCGCCCCGTACGTGGGGTTGATCGTGGTGACCGCGCCTCCGGCGGTCGCGACTCCATGGAATGCGATGGCGTACTCGGGAATGTTGGGCGCCATCAGCCCAAGCACCGATCCAGGGCCGAAGCCACGGGCTGCAAGCCCTCCGGCGAGCGAGGCGATGGCCCCGCTGAGCTGGGCAAACGTGTACTCGCTCGCGCCACCGGCATCGCAGATCGCAACCTGATCGGCCAGCTCCTCGGCCCGGCGCAGGACGTGCTGCGTGATCGTGACGTCGGGGATCTCGACATCGGGGAGGGGACTCGTGTGGATGATGCTCACGGCGCCAGGCTAGCCACCTCCACCTATCCTGAAACCAGACGCACAAAGCGGGAGACACCACATGGGACTGTTCAACCGAGCCAAGAAGCTGGCCAAGCAGCACGACGACAAGATCGACGACGCGATCGACAAGGCGGCGGACATCGCCGACGACAAGACAGGTGGCGAGCACACCGACACGATCGATTCGGCGGCGGAGAAGGCGAAGGACCTCATCGACGGCGACGACTGAGAGCAGCGTCACTAGCCTGCGGCCATGCCCACACTTCCCGACGGCCTGGTGGCGTTCGTCAAGAGAGACTGCCCCACGTGTGGGTTGGTCGCGCCAGTTCTCGCCCAGCTGCAGGGTGGCGAGACGCCTCTGACCGTCTACACGCAGGACGATCCTGGTTTCCCGTCCGAGGTCACCGGCGTTCTCGATGACACGTCCCTCGAAGTCAGCTGGCACAACGACATCGAGACGGTCCCCACGCTGATGCGCGTGGCCGGCGGCACCGAAGACGAGCGCATCGTCGGGTGGAGTCGAGAGCAGTGGGAGGCGTTCGCCGGGCAGGGCGATCTCGGGCCGGATCTCCCCGACATGCGCCCGGGCTGCGGGTCGCTGAGCGTTGATCCCAACCTGGTCGACGAGCTGGCGGCCCGTTTCGGTGGTTCGGCGATCCGTTCACGACGGGTCGAGATCGCGACGCTCGAAGACGAGATGGAGGCGATGTTCGACCGCGGGTGGTCGGACGGTCTGCCGCTCGTCCCGCCGACCGAAGCGCGCGTTCTTCGCATGCTGTCGGGGACGAGCCGAGACCCCGACGAGGTGATCGCGGTGGTTCCGCCCGACCTCGTGGAGTGCACGGTCGAGAAGGTCGCGGTCAACGCGGTCATGGCCGGCTGTCGGCCCGAATACCTCCCCGTCGTCCTGGCAGCCGTCGAAGCCGCGTGCAGCGACTCGTTCAACATGCACGGGGTTCTCGCCACCACGATGAACTGCGGGCCGATCCTGGTGGTCAACGGCCCGATCGCCAAGCAGATCGGGATGAACGCGGCCGGCAACGTCCTCGGACAGGGCAACCGCGCCAACATGACGATCGGCCGAGCCCTTCAGCTCGTGGTTCGCAACGTCGGGGGCGGCCGGCCGCAAGAGGTCGACCGCAGTGCCCACGGCGCCCCGAGCAAGCTCGGGATGTGCTTCGCGGAGTTGGAGGACCGGAGTCCGTGGAGCTCCCTCGCTGTCGAGCGAGGTCTCGAACCGGGGACCAACGCCGTCACCGTGTTCGCCGGTCAGGGCCCCACGCCGGTCGTCGATCAGCTCAGCCGAGTACCCGAGTCTCTCGTCCGAACCTTCGCCAGTTGCCTGGCCGCGACGTTCCATCCCAAGCTGGTCATGGGCTTCGACACGATGCTCGTCATCGGGCCGGAACACATGCGCGTGTTCGAACAAGCCGGCTGGACCAAGGAGCGGTTCCGCTCCGAACTGGACGCTTTGTTGACCCGTCCCGGTGCCGAGCTCATCCGAGGAGCGGGGGGCATTCTTGAGGGGATTCCCGAGGCCATGAAGGACGCCCAGCTCCCCAAGTTCCGGCCAGGAGTACCCTTGCTCGTACACGCAGGGGGCGACGCCGGGCTGTTCTCGGCGATCCTGTCCGGCTGGGTCGCCGGAGCCAAGGGGAGCGAGCCCACCACAGTGCAGATCAGGGAGTGAGGGCCGAACCATGACACAGGTACTCGTCGATCCAACGAGCGAGCTGACACCCGCCACCATCGAGCGCACGGCACGACCGCAGTCGCTCGAAGGGCTCACCGTCGGTCTGCTCGACATCTCGAAGCCGCGTGGCGATGTGTTCCTCGACTGCATCGAAGAGGCGCTCGTCGAGCGCGGCATGACCGTCAACCGCTACATGAAGCCCACGTTCTCCAAGCCAGCGCCGGTCGATCTCCGCCACGAGATCGCCGAGCACTGTCATGTGGTGATCGAAGCGCTCGCCGATTGAGGCAGCTGCACGTCGTGCAGTGTGCATGACATCACCGACCTCGAGCGCCGCGGGATCCCTGGCGTGTTCGTCGCATCTGACGTGTTCGTCGATGCGGCGGCGAGCCAGGCCAAGGCACTGGGATTCGATCCGGCATCCGTCTTCGTCGAGCACCCGATCCAGGACCGCACCGACGAGGAAATCCAGGTGATCGCCGGACGGGTCGTGGAGGACCTGCTGGTGGCTCTGCAAAGCTGAGAGCACTCCGCCGCACAGGGCGTCATCGTCGCTAAAGCCCCGCGACCCACGGTCGATGGGACTTGTGACAACACAGAACGGATTCGCTTCGGCACACGGATGTCCCGCTCGTTCGAGCGGCTCATTTGTGTGCCTGCGTGCTTTTGCCCATGACCTCTCATCGCAGCGCAACAGGCCGGGTGTCGTGAGACGCCTCGAACGCCTTCTCGCTCTTCGCAAGACGAAGGAAGACGCAGCCGCGCGCGACGTTGCGAAGCGGGCAGGCGACTTCGAGCACGCCGAAGAGCGGATGAAGGAGCTCCTCGAGCAGCGCACGCAGCCCGTGGCCGACGCAACGCGCATGGAGGCGTTCCGGATGACGGGCGCGTGGACGGCCGACGAGCTCGAAGCAGCACACGAGGCGTTGGTTGCGAGCAACACGGATCTCGACCACGCGCGCACGGCACTCGCCAAGGCGCGAACCGAGCGCAAGGTGCTGCAGGAACATGTCGATCGAGCGCGCGCGGGCGCTGCGCTGATCGCCACTCGTGTGGCCCAGAGCGCCGCAGACGAGCTCGCCCTCACCAGGCGTCTGTACAACGACCGGACAAGGGGAGCCGAGGGATGAACGCTCTCGCGCGCATCCAGGAGATCCAGTCGCAGATGCATGCGATGCAGACCGCGCTACGTCCCGGCGACTTCGGAGCGCACCTTCGTGCCGCGACGACGCCGCCAGTCGATCGTGGCCCTGCGGTCATGGCCGCATCGGCCCGGCCGGCCACCGACCCTCTCACGGAGATGCGGGCGTTCCCGATCATGGACGACTCCGGACGGAGCGCCACCGCGCTGCTGGAGACCCGACGCAGCACGATGGAGGTTCCCGACGGTGTCGAGCTTCCCGAGCGAGCGTCGCGTTGGCTCGGCGAGATCGAGGCCGCGGCCAACCGCCATGGCCTCCCCCCGACCCTCCTGACCGCACTCGTGTGGAGCGAATCAGCCTTCGTTCCCGACGCGGAATCGCACGCCGGAGCGATCGGGCTCGCCCAGCTGATGCCGGGGACGGCCGCGATGATGAACGTGGATCCATACGATCCGATCCAGAACCTCGAAGGCGGCGCCCGGTACCTCGCCGCCCAGCTCGATCGCTTCGAATCGGTCGATCTGGCCCTCGCGGCGTACAACGCCGGGCCCGGCCGCGTGCAGAGAGCCGGCGGCATCCCCGACATCACCGAGACCCGCAACTACGTGGCGATCGTCACCCGCCGCTACCACCAACTCGAAGGGATCGACGCGTGATCGTGTCGCTCGTGCCCCTGCCAAGCGCTCCGAGCGCGCCGGCCGACGCCCTACAGGCGCATGCCGAGTTCGCCGCGACGTTGGCGACCACCGCCGACGGCGCCATGCCGCCGACGGCACAGGGACAGATCGCTGCGAACCCCGCCACACCCACCGAGGCCACGGCTCCGAGCCTGATCCCCTGGCTCGCGCAGATCGCAGCGCCGAGCGCAGCCGTCGGCGAGCAAGAGACGCCCGTCGAGCTGCAGCCGACGAACACAGCGCAGCTGCAGCCCCTGCAGCAGGCTCCGCAGACGATCGACGTTCTCGTCGCTGCCGGTTTGGCACCGGGTGCTCCGTCAGTGGCCTCGACGCCGTCGGATCCTTGGACCACCGCGGTGCCAGCGGCTCTCATAGCAACGCCAGAGCAGGCGCCTCCGATCTCCACCGTCCAGGCGGACGCCGCCGTGGTTTCTGGTGCCGAGTCGCTCGGCGACGCCCCGGCCACGGCAGCCGGCTCGGCAGCGCCCGCTTCGGCTGGTCAGACGGGCTCGGCAGCGCCAGCGTCACCGTCGACGATGCCCGAGCCCGCGACCGAGGCGTCATCGGGGCAGTCCCTCGACCTGCAGACCATCGATCTCGGCACGACCGACTCACAGCCGACTCCCTCACCGTCCACGTCGTCGAACGGCGACGAGGATCCCTCGGCTCCGATCGACCCTCTCGACGCGCCAGACGCAGTCGATTCGCTCGAGGCCCCGGACCCCGTTCCCTCCAGCGCGGCGACTGCGACCACCGCTCCTCAGCCGGCCGCGCTGACCTCCCGGCCGGTCATCGAGTCCGCGACCCTCCAGCGAGTCGAGGCGGCCCTCGAGCAACTCGAGAACAGCCCTCCGCCCCGGACGCTCGTCCTCGACATCGGTGAAGCGGGGGGCCTGCGGATCCGCCTCAGCTCCACGGCCGACGGCGTCCAGGTGGACGTCCAGTCCGACCGCGGGGAGCGAGACCCGGCCTGGGAAGAGGGCCTCCGCCGCTCCCTGGCCGAGCGCGGCTTCGACCTCGACCACCGCCGTGACCAGGGCGAACCCGAAACAGGCACCGACTCCGCCCAACCACAGCCCAACACGACCGCTCCTACCCGCCCCGCCGACACCGCCGTTCGGCTCTGACCGCAGCAGGTTCCGATGATCACCTCGATCGCCACCGAACTCACGAATGAAGGCGCCGCCAACCAGACCGGCTTGGGCGAGCTCGGGAGTGAGACCTTCCTCAAGCTGCTCGTCGCACAGCTCCAGAACCAGAACCCGCTGGAGCCGATGGACGGCAGCCAAATGCTGCAGCAGACCGCCCAGTTCGCCAACGTCGAGGCCATGCAGCGCTTGACCGACCTTCAGGGCCGGGTCCTCGGCGTTCAGAACTTCGCGGCGAGCTCGTCGCTCATCGGCAAGCTCGTCACCGCATTCGTCCCTGGAGACGGAGACGTCACCGGCATCGTCGATGCCGTGACCGCCGGCGAGACCGGCGCCGTCCTCCGGATCGACGGCCGTGAGGTCAGCCTCGACCACGTCCTGCGGGTCGACGATCCGCCCGAGACCCGGTCCACATGAGTCCCAACAACCCAGATCTGTCCGTCAACTGCGGCACATGCCGCACCGTCCCCCTTGAGGTGAAACAGCCATGATGCGTTCGATGTTTGCTGGTGTGTCCGGTCTCCGGAACCACCAGACGATGATGGACGTGGTGGGTAACAACATCGCGAACGTGAACACGACCGGCTTCAAAGCCAGCCAAGTCACGTTTTCCGAAGCGATCAACCAGACCCTGTCGGGCGCATCGGGTTCGACAGCCACCCGCGCCGGCATCAATGCGACCCAGATCGGTCTCGGTGCCGACCTCGGGTCGATCGACCGTATCTTCACCCAGGGCGCGAGCCAGGTGACCGGTCGAACCACCGACCTGGCCATCCAGGGTGACGGATTCTTCATCGTCGAAGCGGACGGTGAGAGGTCCTACACCCGCTCCGGCGTCTTCAACTTCGACGATGCAGGCAACCTCAGCGCCAACGGCGGCCACAAGGTGCAGGGCTGGCTCCCCGACGCCACCGGCGTGATCGACAGCAACCGCCCCGTCGGCGACATCGTGCTGCCGACTGGGCAGCTCGTCGACCCCGAGGCCACCACCACCGTGAACATCGGCGGCAACCTGAGCGCCGATCTGCTCGTCGGTGAGACGCTGCAGTCATCCATCACCGTGTACGACAGCCTGGGCGCAGCCCACGAAGCGCAGTTCGTGTTCACCAAGACCGGCGTCAACACCTGGTCGCTGGCCGGCTCGGTCGAGGGCAACGCACTCACGATCGGCTCACCGACCGTGACCTTCGACGCCACGGGCGCGCTGACGTCGGCGACATCGACGACCGCCACCGGCTACACCCCGCCGGGAGCCAACGCTCTGTCCATCACCCTCGACTTCGCAGCGGGTGCCAACCTCGCCCAGTTCGGTGGGCAGTCGAACATGGAGGCCCGATTCGCCGACGGTGCCGCCATCGGCTCGCTGATCGGCTACACCATCGGTGAGAACGGCACGATCGAGGGTCAGTTCTCCAACGGCAAGACCCGCGACCTGGCCCGCATCGGCATGGTGGCATTCGCCAACAACGGCGGCCTGCTGCAGACCGGCAACGGCAACTTCCGCTCGACCAGCCAGAGCGGTCCGCCGCTCGTCGGGGAGGCGGGAACCTCCGGTCGCGGCCTGCTCGCTGCAGGCACGCTCGAGATGTCGAACGTGGACCTCGCTCGGGAGTTCACCAACCTGATCATCGCCCAGAGGGGCTTCCAGGCGAACAGCCGAGTGATCACCACGAGCGACGAGCTCCTCGCCGACCTGGTGAACCTGAAGCGATAAGTCAGGTCTGCCAGCTTCGTCTTGAGCGCTTGCGTGCGTGCGACGACCCGCCCAGGGCGTGTCTGTACCAGTACAAGCGCTTATCCAAGCTCGTGGGCGGCCGATGGATCACTGGGCACGAACGTTTGCTCATTTCGGCTGCATCACATGGAGGTGATCGCGTGATTCTCGTCCACCGCTTACGCGGGGAACCGATGTTCTTGAACGCGGATCTGATCGAGTTCATCGAGTCGACCCCCGACACGGTGATCACCCTCGCCGACGGCCGAAAGCTCGTGGTGTCCGACACACCCGAGGAGGTCATCGAACGGGCAACCCGGTTCCGGGCGTCGGTGATCGTCGCCTCCGACGAGCTGCGCGACTCCCAGCACATGGCCCCCACCCTCACCCTGTTGCCGGGGACAAACGAGCAGTAGTTCACCGTGGATCCCCTCTCCCTCATCGGGCTCGGCCTGGTCTTCTTGGCCATCATCGGCTCGACGATCATGGACGGCAACAGCTTCGGTCCGTTGATCGGTCCGAGCTCGTTGGTCCTCGTGTTGTTCGGCACCATCGGCGCCACCCTCGCTGCCTACCGGATGGAAGACGCCAAGCGTCTGCCGAAGGGCTTCATCGTCGCGTTCACCGGGTCCCCGCCCGACCCCGATGCACTCGTCACCCAGATGATGGAGTTCGCCGAAGCCGCTCGCCGCGAGGGTCTCCTCGCACTCGAGGCCAAGATGGAGGAACTCGAGGACCCGTTCCTCACGGCCGGACTCACGATGGTGGTGGACGGTGTCGAAGGCGACGAGGTTCGCGAGGTCATGGAGACCGAGATCACCGCCATGGAGTCTCGGCACGAGAGCCTCATCGGCCTCTTCAAGAAACTCGTCGAATACGCACCGACCCTCGGGATGATCGGAACCGTCATCGGTCTGATCAACATTCTCGGCAACCTGTCGGACCCCGAGGCACTCGGTACCGGTATGGCGCTCGCCCTCTTGACGACGCTCTACGGCGTGTTCTTCGCCAACGTCATCTTCGCTCCGGTGGCGGGCAAACTCGAGAAGCTCAACGCGATCGAGGTCGCGGCTCGCGAGCTCACCGTCGAGGGCGTCCTCGCAATTCGCGAAGGCGCCAGCCCGAGAAACCTCGTCGAGCGACTCGAAGCGCGGCTCGAGCCCGAACTGCGGGTCGGGTTCAAGAGCCGCGCAGGTGACGAGGCGGCCTGATGGCTCGCCAGAAGAAGCAGAAGCAGGCGGGCGGCGGCCCCGGGTTCCTGACGACCTATGCCGACATCGTGACGCTGCTGATGGCCTTCTTCGTGCTGCTCTTCGCCATCTCCTCGATCGATCAGGTGAAGTTCCTCAGCCTGTTGAAGGGTCTCGAAGCGGACTTCGGTAACACCGCCTATGACGATCTCATCATCGACGGCGGGAGCGGCGTGATCGGCGGCGCCAATCAGCCGGCCGGCTCGCCGATACCTATTCCCGGTGGCACGCTCACCGCGGTACCGCTCGAAGCAGTCCACGAACTCGCCGTGCTCGCGAGCCACGTCGACGCCACCGAGGAAGACCCGACGCCCAACGGGCGCGAGGACGACGGGCAGAACGTGGGCAAGTACCTCGATCAGGAACAGCTCGTCGAGGTGGCGTCGCGCCTGCAACACGTCGCGATCGAGCGCTCGATCACCGGTGTGATGCAGCTCGGGTTCAACGAGCGCGGCCTGGTGATCGTGCTCTCCACCGACGACGTGCTCTTCGCGAGCGGCAGCGCCGAGCTCCGCTCCGAGCTGTCCGAGACGATCCTCGGGCCGATCGCTCGAGAGCTCGCCGCTTTCGACAACGACGTGTACGTCGAAGGCCACACCGACGACGTTCCACTCGATCGCAACGGCTACAGCAACTGGGACCTCTCCGCCGACCGCGCCCTCGCCGTCCTCGGCTACCTCGAACTCCAGGCCGGCATCGCACCCCACCGCCTCGTCGCCTCCGGATTCGGCGAGTACCGGCCGATCTTGCGGGGCGCCTCCCCCGAGGCTCGCCAGCAGAACCGACGCGTCGAGCTCGTCATTTCCTTCGAGGCGACCCAGGGTGGACCGCTTCAACCGATCGACA
Source organism: uncultured Acidimicrobiales bacterium (assembly GCA_964443165.1). Classification (GTDB taxonomy): domain Bacteria; phylum Actinomycetota; class Acidimicrobiia; order Acidimicrobiales; family Poriferisodalaceae; genus JAYPWI01. Next base: position 5,626 of record CAYUBX010000016.1, on the reverse strand, counting down.
CAGTGACCCCGACGACCCAACCGCCAGGCCTGGCATTCGAGGACGGTTCCTCCGTTCCGCTGCCGGTCCCGGCCAACCAGATCTCTTAGGCATCACGAGGCAATTGGAATCACCATGGCTGACGACGACAAGAAGGACGACAACAAGAAGGACACGGGCGATAAGAAAGGCGGTGGCGGCAAGATCAAGATCGTCGGGATCGTCGTTGTCACCCTCGCCGTCGGGTACTTCCTGTTCGGTCGAGGTGGAACCGCCGAAGCCGAGACTCCCCCGACCACGATTCCTCTGAACGAAGAGGCCGAAGGCGCGATCGTGACCGCCGGCACGCTCACCGTGAACCTCGCGGACGAGTCGCCCCGCTACGCCAAGATCGGCGTCGCACTCGTGTTGGTCGAAGGCGCCGACCCGCTGCTCGTCGAGGGCCAGGTGCCGCTCATCCTCGACGCAGTCCTGTCCCAGGTCAGCTCCATGACCGCAGACGAACTGCTCAGCCACTCGGGATTCGACACGCTGCGCAACGCCATCGGCGACGCCGCTATCGAGATCTACAACGAGGTTCCCGAGGACGGCAGCCCCGAGATCCGCGTCGTCAAGCGGGTCGTGCTCACCGAACTGCTGGTGCAGTAGGGCACCTCTGGTTGTTCACAGCTGCTGCCTTCGCGTTAAGCGGCTTCTGTGGCGGCCGACCGGTCGAGGGATGGACACCGCCGCGACGCCGCGCCTTCGACAGTCTGATGTCGATGGGCTCCTCGCTGACCTCGGCGCGGCGCGCCCTGCGTCGCAGCGGCCTGTAGAACCCTTCGACTTCCGGCGGCCGGACAAGTTCAGCCGCGAACACGTGCGAAGTCTGCGCACCGCACATGAACTGTTCGCACGAGACCTCGGACGAGCCCTGAGCCAACGGCTGCGCTGCGTCGTCAGCCTCGAGACGCTCTCCGTCGAGCAAATCACCTACGAGGACTACATCCGCTCGCTCCCCGATCCCTCGCTCCTCGCGATCATGGGCATGGCGCCGCTGCCCGGTCCCGCCGTCCTGGAGATGAGCGTCCAGCTCGGCCGCTCGTTCATCGACCGCCTCCTGGGCGGCGTCGGCGCCCCCGCCAACATGCGCCGCCCAACCACCGTCGAGGCCTCGCTCCTCCAGGAGCTGATGGAAGACGCGGTCACGCCTCTCACCGACGCCATGTCGCCCTTCCAGGCCGTGGAGCCCGAACTGCGGACCATCGAGTTCAGCCCGCAGTTCGCGCAGATCGTCGCACCGACCGACATGGTCCTGCTGCTCACCTATCAGATGTCGATGACCACCGACACCCGAGTCAATGGCTCGTTCAGCGTCTGCTACCCGTTCCCCACGCTCGAACCCACGATGGGCAACCTCGAGCGCAAGCTCTGGGACGACCCGGCGCAGGGAGCCAGCCAGACCGACACGTCACGCCCCTTCACCGGCGTGGTGCCCGAACTGACGACCCCCGTGTCGGTTCGACTCTCCGAATCGCTGATGCCCGCGACGGACCTCGCGTCTCTGCAGCCGGGCACGGTTCTCCGGCTCGCCCACCGGGTGGATGAGCCGGCCATCGTCGAGGTGGGCGATGCCCCCGTCCTGCGCGGACATGTCGGTCACCGTGGCCGACGCTTCGTCGTACAGATCGTCGACTGGAAATCATGAGCTCTCCCTCTTCTCCCCTCGACAACGCCCTCGTCCTCGCCATCGAGGCCGTTGAGCGCGTCCTGCAGGCCGAGGCCCCCGACATCCGGCTCGTCGCAGCCAAGGTCGCGGACGCCAGCGGCCCTGCCCACACCTTCAACATCAGCGGCGTCGGCGAAGGCATCCTCTGCGTCGGAAGCACCGGCGACGACGCTCTCGACCAGCTCCTCAGCGCCACGGCGTTCGACATCGGCGTCGCGATCGGAAGCGACTGGGGCGCCGCCCTCGACCAACAGCTGACGATCACCACAACTGGCGAAGACCCCCGGGAGGTTCCCGGGCTGTCCTCCGCCGTCAGTGCTCAACTCGAAGGGCTCGGCGAGCCGGTGACCCTCTGGATCGCCGTCGACCATGGGCTCGGAACAATCATCGGAGACAGCGTGCGGGACCGTCTCGACGACCTCGAACCAGCCCCTCCCGGGGCCGAGCAGCTCAACGGAGGAGCCGCACCCGCGGCGACCCCGCCGCCCACCGGCGACCCCGTCGAAGTCCTGGACGCAGAGTTTCCCCAGATGGGCGGGGCTGCGACGGCAGTCGCGGCCCACGATCTCTCGCTCCTCAGCGACGTTCAGCTCGCGATCACGGTCGAACTCGGGCGCACCTCCATGCGCGTCCGCGATCTGCTCGAACTGGGCGCGGGCAGCGTCGTCGAACTCGACCGCAGTGCCGGCACACCCGTCGACGTTCTCGTCAACGGCACCATCGTCGCCCGCGGCGAGGTCGTCGTGGTCGACGACGAACTCGGCGTCCGCGTCACCGAGGAGATCAAGGGCGCCGACGGGGTCCCGTCATGAGCCGGTCGAGCCCGGCAAGAGGCTGATCGAACATGGGGGACACGTTTTCGATCGCGGTTCTACTGCGGCTGATCATCAGCCTGGCGATCCTGCTCGGCGGCCTGTACGCCGTGAAGTTCTGGAACCGCCGACCCGGCGGTCCAGCCAAGCGCGGCACGATCGATGTGGTCGCACGCGCCTCGCTGGGGCGCAGCTCCGCGGTCCACATCGTGGACGTCGGAGATCGCCGCTTTCTGTTGGGCACGGGCGAGCACCAGGTGAACCTGCTCACCGAGCTCGACCGTCCCCCCGACGACGCGCCCGCAGACTCCGCGGAAGCCCTCGCGCCCGGCAGCGCCGACACTGGCGCCCGCGCTCCCCTTTCTCTCGATGACCCCAACGGATCGGGTGTCGTCACACGCACACGGCCACGGATCGGCCCGATGGACTGGCTGCGAACGATCACCGTTCGTACTCCGCAGCAGGTCAGGGTGATCCGGGGCGATGCGACGGACTGACCCAGCCCCGCACCGCCCTCCTCGTTCGCTTCGCACCACGCTGCGCGGCCACCTCCGCCGGGCCGCGCTCGGCGCGGGTCTCATGGCTGTCGCGCTCGTGCTCTTCGCCCAACCTGCAGGCGCGCAGGAAGGCGCTCCCGACGGTCTGCCGCTCGAGGATCCGGTGGAGCTCGCGGCCGAAGGCATCCTCGACCCCATCCTCGATGGGCCCGTCGTCCTTCAGGTCGACGCACCCGACGCACCCGACGCGCCCGCGCCGCCCGATTCTCCGGACGTCGCCATCAACGTCGAGTCGGAGAACGGCGCCGTCAGCAACACCGTTCTCATCATCATCCTGCTCACCGTCGGCGCCGTCGCGCCCTCGATCCTGCTGCTGACGACGTCGTTCACCCGGTTCATCATCGTCCTCGGGCTCACCCGAAACGCGCTCGGAACCCAACAGATCCCGCCCAACCAGGTCCTCACCGGCATCGCGCTGTTCCTCACCCTGTTCGTGATGTCGCCGGTGCTGAGCCAGATCAACGAGGACGCCCTCCAGCCGTTGCTCGCCGGAGAGATCGACCAGGGTGAAGCATTCGATGCGGGGTTCGCGCCACTTCGCGACTTCATGCTGGCCCAGACCGATCAGGACGATCTGCAGCTGCTGCTCGATCTGCGTGGCGAGGAGCCGGCGTCGCCCGAGGAGATCTCGCCGACCGTCTTGGTGCCGGCCTTCGTTCTCTCCGAGCTCAAGGCGGCGTTCGTGATCGGGTTCATGATCTTCATCCCGTTCCTGATCATCGACCTCGTCGTGGCATCCGTTCTGATGTCGATGGGCATGATGATGCTCCCGCCCATCTTCATCAGCCTTCCTCTCAAGTTGTTGCTGTTCGTGATGGTCAATGGCTGGGCGCTCATCATCGGGTCCGTCGTCGAATCCATCAACGGCGTCTAGGAGCCCCAGTGACCGATTCCGTCGTCATCGACATCGCGCGCGAGGCGTTCATCATCTCGGCCAAGCTCGCGGGTCCGATTCTCCTGGTCAGCCTCGGAATCGGTGTGTTCGTCAGCCTCATTCAGGCCGTCACCTCAATCCAGGAGATGACGCTGACCTTCGTACCCAAGCTCGTCGGCGCGGCGCTCATCATCCTGCTCGCCGGCAACTGGATGCTCACCGAGTTCACGGTGTACGTGCAGAAGCTCTGGACCGCGATCCCGACGTTCGCCTGAGACCTCTGCGACGGGCCACGCGATGACCGACCTCACCATCGGTGCCGAAGCAGTCGCCGGACTGATCCTCGCGATCAGCCGGATCGGCGGCTTTCTGCTCGCGAGCCCGCACATCAGCCAGCGGCTCCCCGCATCCGGCCGGCTCGCGATCACCGTGGGGCTGTCGCTCTTCCTCGCCACGCCTGTCTCGCCCGACACGCTGCAGGTCGCCCCGCTCGTCAGCGCGGTGATGATCAACCTGGCCGCCGGGCTGATGCTCGGCCTGCTCACCGCAGTGTTGTTCCAGGCCTTCTCCACCGCCGGCGCGATGGTCGACATCTCGAGCGGCCTCGCGGTCTCCGCCGTATTCGACCCCTCCATGGGGACCTCCTCGACGATCTTCCAGCGCTTCTTCGACGTGATCGCGGTGACCCTCTTCTTCGTTCTCGGAGGCCACCACCTGATCCTCATGGGGATGAACACGTCGGTAGAGGTCATCGGGCTCGACGGGTCGATCAACCTCGACGGAAGCCTCGGCGACCTTGCGCTCACGACGCTCGGCAACTACACGCTCGCCGCGCTGGAGATCGCCGTGCCGATCCTCTCCGCGCTGCTCCTGTCCGAACTGGCCCTCGGCGTCGCCTCGCGACTCCTGCCGCAGGCCAACGTCTTCCTCCTCGGTCTCCCGCTCAAGATCCTCGTGGTACTCGCCGTGGTGCTCGTCTCGGTCAACTCCTTCCCGCAGACCATGGGATGGATGCTCGAAGAGATGGAACGCACCATCGAACGCGTCCTGATGGGCCTCCGCTAGCACCCAAAACGACGGGTGAGAGTGCCTTCAGCACTCAGGGTCGCGGCCGACATTCGATGTGAGGTTCCGCGCCTGTGCGGTTCCTCGGGCGTTCCAGGAGGGGACAGCTCGTCGGCCAGGGATGGTCGGAGACAGGTACGTCCATGGCGGAAACGCCGAAGAAGGACCAGAAAACAGAAGATCCGACGCCGAGGAGAAAGCAGAAACTCCGGAGCGAAGGCAAGGTCGCGCGCAGCCCCGACATCGGCTCCGCGATCGCGCTCGGAGGTCTCTACCTGGTCTTTCGCTTCTTCCTGCCCGCGATGGGGCGCACGCTGGCGCAGTTCACCACCACGTTGCTGTCGTCTCTCAGCAGCGGACCCGATCGGGACCTGATCAGCAGCTCTCTCGGACCCACCCTCGTCACCGTTTTGCTCCCCCCGATCGCGCTCGCGGTGATCCTCGCCATCGCAGCGGGGCTGGGCCAGACCCGAGGGGTTGTCTCCCCCAAAGCCCTCAAGCCCCGGTTCAACCGGCTGAGCCCCAAACAGGGAATCGAGAAGTTCAAGCCCGCCACCCTCGGGTTCGAATCTCTTCGGGTCATCCTCAAGACCGCGCTTCATGTAATAGAGTGCATCAAGGATAGCAGCAT
>CAYUBX010000015.1:4189-15544 GCA_964443165.1 uncultured Acidimicrobiales bacterium | reverse complement strand
CTTGCCGGTGCCGGCGGGACCGATCGCGAACGTCACGATGTTGTTGCGGACCGCTTCGATGTAGCGCTTCTGGCCGGCGCTCTTGACCCGCACCACACGGCCGTTGGGAGCCTTGAGCACGCGGGTCGACAGCACCTCGCTGGGCTTCTCGTCTGCCTTCACCATGTCGATCATGCGAAGGACCTCGTTGGGGGCCAGGCGCTGCCCGCCCTCGAGGACCTGCACCAGCTCCTCGAAGACCTGGCCGACGACCGGTGCCTGGGAGCCCTCCGCGGTGATCTCGTTGCCACGCACGTGGATCTCGACGTCGGAGAAGTTCTCCTCGACGAGGCGCAGGTGTTCGTCCCGTTGTCCCAGCACGCCGACCATGAGGTGATTGCCAGGCACATGAATTCTGACCTGGGTGTCCGCGAGGCTGTCCGCTGAATTCGCCGTCACTACGCTCCTGCGATTGCGATCCAACAAGGGTATCGCCCCGGCCCCGTAGTCTCACCCCCGTGACCGGCGGCCCCCCATCTGACAGCGAGCTCATCCGCTGGCTCGCGGACGTGCGCGCCGACCACGAGCGGCTCGCCCGGCGGCGTGAACAATGGCTGAGGCGGGTCGACGAGGAGAACTCCACCTTCGTGGGTCATCTCGTCGACCTCGCAGATCGCCAGCTCGGCGTGGTGCTCGACACCTTCGCCCGTCGCATCTCCGGCCGCATCCACGGGGTCGGCATCGACATCGCGGTGGTGTCCGATTCGGGTCGGTGGCTGCTGGTCCCGCTCGCTTCACTGCAGGCCGTTCGCTCCCCCGAGCCGGCCACGACGGGCGACAGGACAGCGCCGCTCGACACCACGTTCGGCGAGGCGCTGCTCGAGCTGGTCGCCGAACGATCACGTGTGTCGGTGACCCTTGTCTGCGGCGAGCGCATCGCCGGCCGACTGATCGCCGTTGGAAGCGATGTCGCGACGGTGTCGTCCGATGCTGCGGCCGGCGACCCGATCGCCGCCGCTCACTCGGCGATTCGGCTGACCGCGATCAACGACGTGCTCGTCACCTGAGCGATCGACGCAGGAAGTCCACCTGGAGAAGCAGCAGGTTCTCCGCCACCTGCTCCTGCGGTGTCATGTGCGTGACGCCGGACAGGGGCAGCACCTCGTGCGGACGGCCCGCGGCGAGGAGTGCACTCGACAGCTGCAGCGAATGGGCCGCGACAACGTTGTCGTCCGCGAGCCCGTGGATGATGAGCAGCGGCCGTTCGAGGTCGGAGGCCAGGGGCAACAGTGACGTGCGCTCGTAGTTGTCCGGCTCGGCGTCGGGGTGGCCGAGGTACCGCTCCGTGTAGTGGGTGTCGTACCAGCGCCACTCGGTGACCGGAGCACCGGCCACCCCCGCGTGGAATCGGTCCGGGCGGGACAGCACCGCCAGCGCGGCCAGGTAGCCGCCGAACGACCAGCCTCGGATCCCGACCCGGCCGGGATCGACGCGATCGCCATAGCGTTCGATCACGGCGTCGAGCGCTGCCACCTGGTCCGCCAGAACCGGCGCGGCGAGGTCTCCCCGAACCGCTCGCTCCCAGCCGCCGCCTCGTCCGGGCGTGCCGCGGCCATCGGCGACCACCACGCAGAACCCCTGGTCGGCGAACCACTGCGATGCGAGGAACGCGTTCCGGCTCGACAGAATCCTCTGGGCGTGCGGTCCCCCGTAGGGATCGAGAAGGATCGGCAGAGGACCATCGATCGCGCCCGAGGGGAACAGAACGGCGGTGGGCACTCGCAACGGACCCGATTCGAACAGCTCGACCGCTGGAGCGACCGTCGGCGTCGCTGCGTGGCTCGCGATCGGCACGCGGGCTGCTTCGGTGACGACGGCGTAGGAGGTGGCGTCGGAGAGCGTTGCTGTGACCTCGACCCGCAGCTCGCCCGAACCCGTCGCTCCGACGACGGCAGAGGGAGAGCCGACTGCCGACACCTCGCCCTGGGTGTCGATGCGGAAGAGCTGCACCTCGTGCGGCACCGTCGACGCTGTGTAGAGCACGCCGGTCTCGTCGGCCGACACCAGGTCGCGAACCCAGTGCTCGGGCGGGGAGATCCGGGCGTCGCCGGCGACCAGCGCCCGGGTGTCGTCCCGCTCCACGATCGACAGCCACCCCTCCTCGGTACGTCGTGGCGTACCGCCGACGATCTCGACCCACTCGGGATCCTCGAGCGTGTGAACCACCTCACACTCACCGTCCGCGGTCGCTTCGAGGATCATCATCCTCCGCTGGTCGCGCGTGCTCGTGATCAGCGTGAGCGGATGGCCCTCCTCCCACTGCACATCGACCAGATACGGAAGAAGGTCGGTGTCCCAGCGGATCGCCGTGCGCTCCCCGTCGAGCCCGACGTACGACAGTGAGACATCGGCGTTGGTTGTTCCGGCTGCGGGATACCGATTGGGGCGAGGCGGATTCCACGGCTGCGCGGGGTCGGAGATGTGCCAGACCGGAACCGCCGCCACGTCAGCGCGTTCGACGACGAGCGTGGAGCTGTCCGGCGACCACCAGTGCCCGCGGGTCCGGCCCATTTCCTCCCCCGCGATGAACTCGGCACTTCCCCACGACACCGTGTCGACGTCCTCGCTCGCCAGGCCGACGCCCGGCACTCCACCGTCGACCGCGACGAGATGCAGCTCGTCACCAACGACGTAGCTGACGTGTGAACCGTCCGGCGAGAGGCGGGGGTCGAAGATGCCCTCAGCGGTGTCGAGACGGCGGGGCGGGCCGCCGCTCCCCGCTGCCGTGTCGACGACGTATGCCGCACCCGCCAGGGCGAACACCACCCGGGTCCCGCCAGAATCGGTGGCGTACCCAACGATCCCCACGGCGCCCTCGCGTGCCCGCTCCCGCCGAGCCCTCTCGGCGGCCGGCAACTCTCCCGGTTCGGCGTCGGCGAGGAGTTCTGTGGGATCGGCGAGCAGAAACTCTTCTCCCGAACCCGGCTCCACGACCCAGAGGCACGTCACGGGATCCTCAGGACCCCGCGATCGCAGGAAGAGCACCTGCCCGGCATCGGTGACGGAGAATGTTCGTGGCGCTCCGAGCGTGAATCGCTGCGTGCGTGCGCTCTGACGGGGGAACGAGTCGGTCACCGCGCCGACGGTAGTGCCACGGCGCGGTCGGTAGCCTCGCCGCCGTGGCACTACCCGATCCCAGCGACTTCGACGAACTCGACCAGCGACGCCGTGACCTCTGGGGCCGGTATGGCCGAAGCGACCAGACACTCTTCGTCAACCTCGTGGGCCTCACGATCGACGAGACACGCCTCGACTACTGCCGACTGTCTCTGCCCTCCCGCGCAGAGCTGCTGCAGGCGGGAGGCGCAGTCCACGGAGGGGTCATCGCTTCGCTCATCGACACCGCCTGCGTCCCAGCCGTCGGGTCCGGCTTCACGGAAGCTCGCCCGTACTCCACCATCGACCTGCACGTGCAGTACATGGGAGCCGCTCGGGACGGCGACGATCTCGTCGCTGCCGCCTGGGTGACCAAGCGGGGCCGATCGATCGTGTTCTGCGATGCCGAGGTGGAGACCGCGGCAGGGCGGACCGTGGCCCGCGCCTCGCTGACCTTCAAGATCAGCTGACGCTCCGCTTCGATCAGTTACCGAGCAGCCGATTGACCATGCGACCCATGGCACGCGGCTCGGGAACCTCGACACCCTCCGGGATCAGGTCGGGCGTCTCTTGCTGCATCGCCGTGAGCACCTCGTTCGGCGACGGGTTGACCATCACGATGTCGCCCACCGCGACCGTCGGCACCGTTTCGTTGCCGTTCGCATGGGCACGAACGAACTCCGCTGCGCTCGGGTCGTCCCAGATGTTGTGCTTGTCGAGAGGAATGTCGACCTTGTTGAGCTGGCGCTCCAGGGCCATGCAGAACCCGCAGCCCGGTCGCCAGTAGAAGGTGATCGCGTCGTCGGCCATGCTGCAGTGAACACCAGATCGGCGCCTGATGTTCCCGCCGTCGTCGAACAGGCCGGGACCGCCGATCGGACCGTCGCGTCCCCGACGGTTCTCTCAGACCGGGCTGACGCTGCCCGCATCGATCCGGCGACGAGCTGCGTCGACCACCGGCGAGGGTCCGAGTGACCACCCGAGCACCTTCACCAGCGTGGACGCCGCAGGGTGCACGGCGAGCTGATCGACGATGGGCGCAGACGGCAGGCGCAGGCCCCGTCGAACGAAACGGGGCAGGAGCGCAACCGCCGCCCCCGTGACCACTCCGTAAGCAGGCCAAGCCCACAGAGGAACCGGGGGAAACACCAGGAAACGGGCGGTTTGACGCGCCTGTTCCCCAGCAACGAGCTCCGGCCGGACATCGGCCCAGTACGCCGTGAGCTCTCGGCGAGATGTCGGGACGTCGTCGGCGCCGAGGGCCACGGCGATCACGGCCATTTCGGCCAGGTAGTGGTCGACATCGCCGTCGGTGAGCTCGGTCGACCCGTACGCGCGCACCGCACGCACGAACGAATCGACCTCGGTGGCGTGGACCCACCGGAGAAGCTCCGGGTCGTTCGCGGAGTACGGCCGCCCGTCGGGGGCGACCCCTTCGACCGTGTCGTGGACAGCCCGCACCGCGGCGATCGCCCGCTCGGCGGCAGCGGTGTTGCCGAACGTCGTCGTTGCGACGAACGACGCCGTCCGGTGAAGGCGGCCCCACGGATCCGTGCGGTAGTCGGAGTGCTCGGCGACACCTGCCATGGCGAGCGGGTGCATCGTCTGCAACAACAGTGCGCGCAGACCACCGATGATCCCGGCGATGTCCGCGTGAACCCGCCACGCAACAGAATCTGGACCGATCAGGCCGCGGTCGCCCGCCGGGGTCTCGAAGACCTCGCCGGACGGGGCGCCAGACCCAACGAGCAGCCCGCGGACAGCGTCGCCCACGCGCGTCCGAACCGCCTCGACCAGGACATCGAGGTCGCTCGTACTCATCTGCCCGCGGCTTTGAGCGCCTCGAAGATCTTCTTGCACTCCGGACACACCGGGAATCTCTGCGGGTCCCGGCTGGGCACCCACTTCTTCCCGCAGAGGGCCGTGACCGGCTCGCCTGTCACGGCGCTCTTGGTCATCTCGACCTTGTCGACGTAGTGAGCGAAGCGCTCATGATCGCCGTCGTCGAGGACGTCCTCAGTGCGGTCGTCGAGCAGGGTCCCCCCATCTGGCTCGAGCGTCGAATTCCGCACCGAGGACCGGGTCACAGGACCTGCTCGACGTAATCACCGCTCGATCCGCGCTGCAACATGGGTCGATCACTCATACGGGTTCCCCCTGACGTGGATGAACCGCCCCAGTATGGTGCCCGCGGGGTGGAGGGGAACAGAAGCGAGGACCGGTGGACACGAGAGACCACACACCACCGACGGACTCGGCAACCGGATGGCTGGTGGCGGCCGCTGCGTTCCTCTCCCTCGTCGCGGTGTTCGGCGTCGCGTACAGCTTCGGCGCTGTCTTCACGTCGATCCGTGAAGAGTTCGACGTCAGCAAGTCCGAGACCGCGTTCTTCTTCTCCATCACGACGTTCTTGTACTTCGTTCTCGGGATCTTCACCGGCCGATTGAGCGACCGATACGGGCCGAGGCCGGTTCTGCTGGTGGGGGCTGCGGCCCTGGCCGGGGGCCTCATCGCCACCGCGGCTGTCGACAATCTCTGGCTCGGCTACATCACCTACGGCACAGGCGTCGGCATCGGCGTGGCCTGCGGCTATGTGCCGATGGTCGCTGCGGTCGGAGGCTGGTTCGAACAGCACCGGACCACAGCGCTCGGCGTCGCAGTCGCCGGCATCGGCGTCGGCACGCTCGTCGGCTCCCCGATGGCCAAAGCGCTCACGAACGCTCACGGGTGGCGCACGACCTACGTGGTGATGGGCCTCTCCGCTGCCGCTCTCCTCGTGGTGGCGGCCATCTTCGCCCGGCGGCCGCCCGCATCGGCTGCGGGCGGCGCAAGCCGGCTGCGCGACGTCGTGTCGTCGAGCTCGTTCCGGCTCCTCTACCTGGGGATGCTGCTGAGCTCGATGGTGCTGTTCCTGCCCTTCGTGTTCCTCGACGACTACCTGTCGGCACGCGGCAGCGACCAGGGCCCACTGCTGATCGGCGTCATCGGAGCGGCGTCGGTGATCGGACGGCTCGGCATCGGAGCTCTCGCCACGCGCGTCGGCTTGGCAACGCTCTACCTCGGTTCGTGTGCGGCCATCCCGCTCACGTTCCTGCTGTGGATCGCTGCGGACACCAACTTCACCGTGCTCTTGGTGTTCGCCGTCACGATGGGCGTCAGCTACGGAGGCTTCATCGCCCTCGCTCCTGCGGTCACCGCGATGGCGTTCGGGCCCGATGGCCTCGGCGCCGTGCTCGGCGCGCTCTACACATCGGCCGGTATCGGGGGACTGTTCGGGCCGCCGCTGGCGGGCGCACTCGAAGGACGGGTCGGCTACACGCCGATGATCCTGCTCTCGCTCGCGCTCGGCCTCGCAGCGGTACCGGTGCTGTGGCCCGTCGCCCGCCCCGCACGGCGCAACCCGGCCGACCCGGCGGTCTTCACCGTCATCGGGACCAGCTGAGTACGCCGAGTCAGTCGACCAGAACCGGTGGGTCGGGGCGACCGATCTCTTCGCAGGCGGCCTGGTAGTGGGCGAGCACCGACGCAGCGTCGGTCACCGAGTCGACCTCGCCATCAGGGTCGAGGTTGAGGTTGGCGCCATAGATCTGGAACCAGACGTCTGTGACCTCGGTGTTGTCGGCCGGGACCAGCAGGGTGTGGATCGACCCAGCCGGCTCGTACAGAAACGAGCCCGCCCGGTTGACGTACTCCGACTCGGCGTAGTGCCACGCGCCGCTCAGTGTGTAGGCGTACACCTGCCCCGTGTGCTTGTGGGTCTGCACCTCCACGCCGGGAGCAAACCGGGTGCGCACGATCCAGAGCCCTTCCTGCACCTTGGCGACCAGGACCTTGAGTTCGGTGCCGTGACCGTTGTCGACCCACGGCAGGTCGTCGTCACCCCGATGGATTGCCGTGGGCGCCTCGTCGATCATGGTCATGGTGTGCCCCCTGGGTCCTGTGCCCTCTCGGTGCCGGCAGGGTAGCTCTGGGTCAGAGCAGGACGAGCACCAGAACAAGCACCACGATCACCGCGCCCAGAGCGTAGAGCGCTCTCGGACCGCCCGATGAACTGATCGGATCGGTAACTTTGGCCGCCAGCGACTCGACCTCGGAACGGACGGCTCCCATGTCCGATGCTGCGCCGCCCTCGTCGTCTGACCCGAAGAGCTCTTCGAACACCGCGTCGGCCCGCCGCTCGTCATTGCGGTGCACCACGAGCCGCCCGGCGCGATCGATCGCCCATTGCAGGCCGTTGCCATCGAGGTGGCCCACCAGGTTCTCGACCATGGCGATGTCCATCTCGTCGAGGTCGTATGTGGGTCCGCCCGTCGCGCTGACCTCGGCCAGGATCAGATCGTCGCTGACCAGGCCGCGCTTCATGAGTTCCTGGACGAACAGAGGGATCTCGGGCGGCTCATCGATCACCTCGTCGGGATCGATCGGCTCTTCGGCGTCGTTCGGATCATCGTCGCTCATGTTCCGGGAACACTAGGTGTCGGAGCTCGCCGACCTGCAAGATGGGGTGATGCCACCCAGGCCATTCGACTCCTGGCTGCTGCTGTCGTTCGGCGGTCCCGACGGACCGGACGACGTGATGCCTTTCCTGCGCAACGTCACAGCCGGACGCGGCGTCCCAGACGAACGGCTTGCTGAGGTCGCCGAGCAGTACCTGATGTTCGGCGGTCGGAGCCCCATCAACGACCAGAACCGCGCACTTCGCAGCGCGATCGACGCCGAGCTCGACCGGCGCGGTCACCGCATGCCCAGCGCATGGGGCAACCGCAACTGGTCCCCCACCGTCCCCGAGGCGCTGACCGAGCTCCGCGATGCGGGGTGCGAGTCGACCGTCTGCGTCGTGACGTCGGCGTTCAGCTCCTACTCGGGGTGCCGGCAGTATCTCGACGACCTCGATCGAGCGGCCGCTGAGCTGGACGGCGCGCCCGCGGTTCGGCGAATCCGGGTGTTCTGGAATCACCCCGAGTTCCTGGGCGCGGTGGCCGACCGGGTGACCGAGCACCTGGCCGCCGCCGGTCTCGACACCAGCGTCGCCACCGTCTTCACCGCCCACAGCATCCCGGTGAGCCAGGCGGCGACCTGTGACTACGAGGAACAACTCACCGAAGCGGTAGGGCTCGTCAGCGATCTGGCCGGCCTGACCGGCCGGGTGGAGCTGGCGTACCAGAGCCGGAGCGGTCCACCATCGGTGCCCTGGCTCGAGCCGGACATCAACGACACGCTGCGCGGCATCGCCGCCGACGGGGTGCACGACGTGCTGGTGGTGCCGCTCGGGTTCGTGAGCGACCACATGGAGGTCATCTACGACCTCGACACCCAGGCGGCCGCGTCCGCAGAGGAGGCGGGGCTCCGGATGGCTCGCGCGCCGAGCGTGGGAACGCACCCGCGGTTCGTCGCCATGCTGGTGGACCTGATGGAAGAGGCGGCCGGATCACGAAGCGGACGACCGTCGCTCGGCATCGCGGGGCCCCGTCCGGATCGTTGCGCGGCAGGATGCTGCCCAGCGCCGCAGCGTCCGCCGGGGGCTCGCGGCGGTCGCGCCTGAGGGTTCAGCCCGCAGCGCGGAGGCGGTCGGCGACCGGTCCCGCGTCGCCTGCCAACCAGTGGGCCCGACAGCGAAGCTCGTAGGTGATCTCCGCAGCCCGGCCGTCGTCGATCAGAACGACGTCCCCGTCGTAGACCTGGACGCCGTCGTGGAGGCGTGCGTTGTGGGTGGCCGGCGCGCCACACCAGCAGCGGGCCTGCACCTGGAGCTCGCTTCGTTCATCGGCCAGCTCGAGCAGTCGGGCGCTGCCCGGAAACAGACGGCCGCGGAAGTCGGTGAGCAGGCCGAACGCCCAGACATCGGCACCGAGCTGGTCCACGACGGCGGCGAGCTGTTCGACCTGGCGGTCGGTGTAGAACTGCGCCTCGTCGCACACCAAGAAGTCGAGGGCACCGTGGGCGGCCCGATGGTTGCGGGCGAGCTCGACGAAGTCGACGAGTGGGGTGACCTCGATCGCTGGGGCGGCGACACCGAGGGCGCTCGAGACCATCGCTCCCTCGCGGTCGTGCATGCTGCAGAGCAGCCCCGACCCGGTGGACGCGAGGTTGTGGTGGATCTGCAGGGCCATGGTGGACTTGCCCGACCCCATCGTGCCGTAGGAGAAGCGCAGGCATCCCATGGCTGCAAACTACACCCGTGTGATTCCCGCGCGAAAGGGCGTCATCCGCATCCGCTCGTGCTCCCGCAGGACCGGCAGCTGTAGCAGGCGCCGGCTCGGATCATCTGGTCCCCACACGTGAGGCAGAGCGGCGCGTCGGCCCGAACCGCAGAGCTCGGCTGCGGCACCTTGGGATCGGCGACGACGTCCGTCCCGGTGCTCGTCTCGATGGCCGCGCCCTCGAAGCCGGGCAGTGGCGGGTCGAGTCGTTCTTCTGTGCTGAGCACACCGAGGTCGGTCCGCTCCTCCGCAGACAGGTACTCGAGCGCCAGCCGCCGGAAGATGTAGTCCACGAGGCTGCTGGCGATCCGCAGATCCGGATCGTCGGTGATGCCGGCCGGTTCGAACCGCACGTTGACGAACGCCTCGACATAGGAGCGAAGCGGCACGCCGTACTGGAGGCCGTGGCTCACCGAGATGGCGAAGGCGTCCATGATCCCGGCAAGGGTGCTCCCCTGCTTGGCGACGGTGAGGAAGATCTCGCCCGGTCGACCGTCGTCGTACTCGCCGACCGTCATATAGCCGTGGCAGTCCGCAACGCGGAACGAGAACGTTCGCGAGCTGCGGGTGCGGGGCAACTTCTCGCGGATCGGCGTGCGCTGCATCTCGGCGATGGCCTCGTCGACCGCGGTGGCGATGGTGGCGTCGCCACCTCCGGCGGATTCGCTGCCCCGCGCGGTCTGCAGGGGCTGACCGACCTTGCAGTTGTCGCGGTAAATCGCCACCGCCTTGAGGCCGAGCTTCCATGCGAGCAGGTGGAGATCCTCGACTTCGGCCACGGTGGCTTCTTCGGGAAGGTTGATCGTCTTGGAGATCGCACCGGACACGAACGGCTGCACTGCGGCCATCATCCGGACGTGACCCTCGTGATGGATGACGTTGTCGCCCATCGAGCAGGCGAAGACCGGAAGGTGCTCAGCGGCGAGGTGCGGTGCCGAGCGGATCGACGAAGTCGTGAGCACGTGGTCTTCGATGGCCGCGGTCTGCTCGTCGTCGTAGCCAAGCCGGCGAAGTGCTCTGCCCAGCGTCTGGTTGACGATGGTGAGGTCGCCGCCGCCCACGAGCTTCTTGTACTTCACCAGGCCGAGATCGGGTTCGATGCCGGTGGTGTCGCAATCCATCATGAACGAGATGGTTCCGGTGGGTGCGATGACGGTGGCCTGGCTGTTGCGCACGCCGTGGGCCTCGCAACCGCTGACGGCGTGGTTCCAGCGATCCCGTGCGGCGTCCATGAGGTCGGCTGGCGCAGAGGGGTCGACATGGCGGAGCGCATCGCGGTGGCGGCGCAGGACGTCCTGCATCGGCTCACGGTTGTCGGCGTAGCCCTCGAAGGGCGCGATCCGCGCGGCGAGGTCGGCCGACGTCGCGTAGGCCTCGCCGGACATCAGCGCGCTGAGCCCTCCGGCCCAGCCTCGCCCCTCGGCTGAGTCGTAGGCGATGCCGAGCGCCATGAGCGTGGCGCCGAGATTCGTGAAGCCCAGGCCGAGCTGACGGAAGCGCCGTGACGTGTCACCGATCGCCTCGGTCGGGTAGTCGGCGCGTCCCACGAGGATGTCCTGCGCAGTGAACACGACCCGAACGGCGTGGCGGAAGCCATCGACGTCGAACCGATCGTGGTCGTCGAGGAACGACAGGAGGTTGAGGCTCGCCAGGTTGCAGGCCGAGTTGTCGAGATGGAGGTACTCGCTGCAGGGGTTGCTGGCGTTGATCGGACCGGTGTTGGGTGCCGTGTGCCAGCGATTGATCGTGGTGCTGAACTGCACGCCCGGATCGGCGCACTCCCACGCGGCCTCCGCGATCTGGCGGAACAGGTCGCGGGCGCGGGGTCGGGCGAGAACCTCGCCCGTGGTGCGAGCGACGAACTCCCAGGTCTCGTCGGCCTCGACTGCGGCCATGAACTCGTCGGTGAGGCGGACCGAGTTGTTGGCGTTCTGATACTGGATCGAATGGGAGTCCGCGCCATCGAGATCCATGTCGAAGCCGGCGTCGCGCAGCACACGAGCCTTGCGCTCCTCGACGG
>CAYUBX010000015.1:0-4179 GCA_964443165.1 uncultured Acidimicrobiales bacterium | reverse complement strand
GCTCGAGGTCGGGGTGGTCGTCGTCGAGCAACACCATCTTCGCGGCACGCCGGGTCTTGCCGCCGCTCTTGATCGTCCCGGCGGATGCGTCTGCGCCGCGCATGAAGCTGACGGGCCCGCTCGCCTCGCCGCCGCCGCGGAGGAGTTCTTGGCTGCCTCGGATGCGCGACAGGTTGACGCCGGCGCCGGAGCCACCCTTGAAGATGCGGCCCTCTTCGACGTACCAGCGCAGGATCGATTCCATCTCGTCGTCGACCGACAAGATGAAGCACGCGGACGCCTGCTGCGGCACGCCCGGGACCCCGATGTTGAACCACACCGGGCTGTTGAACGCCCGGCGCTGATGAAGCAGCAGCCACGTGAGCTCGGCCTCGAACGTGTCCGCTTCATCGCGCCCGGTGAAGTACCCGTCTGCCTCGCCCCAGCGGCGGATGGTTCCAGCGACGCGTCCGAGCACCTCGCGCAGCGACGACTCGCGGCCCGCCGTGCCGACGGTGCCGCGGAAGTACTTCTGGGCGACGATGTTGGAGGCGGTGACGCTCCACGGCACCGGAAACTCCACGCCCAGCTGTTCGAAGGCGACGCTGCCGTCGACGAAGTTAGTGAGACGCGCATCGCGGCGCTCCCACGCGACCGACTGCAGCGGATCCTCCCCCGGCGCGGTGAAGTACCTGGTGACGCCGGCGGCTGTGGAGTCTGACGCGAGGGACATCTACGGAGACCTCAGTCGAAAGTGAAAACGGGACGAGCGCACGGGGCGCCGGTGGGTGGTGAAGAGAGCGGCGGGTCGGGTGCCGACCAGGTGGGTGTGGCCCAGCTCCGCCCTGACCTCGAAGCGCAAGTCGCCAACGTGGTACCGCCCTCTCGGTGCCCCGGAGGGCTCGTCGATTCGTGTCTCACGCCGTCCGCCTGCCGGTTTCCCGACCCGCCGCAGTCGCCAACCTAGAAACGACTGCCTGTGGAGAGAAAGAGGGAAATCCAAGAAATTCTGTGGGCAACCCTGGGGACGAACAGCCCCGAAAGCCGCTTCATGGGCCGAGAACCGCGGGCGGTGGTCGACGACTTGACGGATCGCTTGTCCACAGCGCGGTGGAAAACTGGTGGGCTTCATCAGGACCAACCCTCTGACCAGGCAATTCTAGCGGCCGGGGACCCAAATGGAGCCGTCGAGTTGTCCACATGCCGGCGCGACCGGGCGCGAAGAGTTTCCACATTCATCCCCATGGGGTGTGGAGAACCACTCTGGGCGAGTTCGGGGTTTGGCATGCTCGCGGCATGCATCGACTGCTGCCTGCACCGACCGCGGAGATCGACACAGAGGACATGTATCGGGCCGCGCGACCGCCGGTGGGCGATCGGCCGTGGGTTCTGGCCAACATGATCTCGACGTTCGACGGGGCCATCGAGGTGGGGGGCGTGTCCGGCCCGCTCGGCAGCGCGGGCGACAAGGAGGTCTTCGGAACGATCCGCAGCGTCGCCGACGTGATCCTCGTGGGCGCGGCGACGGTGACCGCCGAGGAGTACGACACTCCGTCGACGAGTGTCAGCACGCGAGCCCGCCGGCTCGAGCACGGTGCCTGGCCGGTGGCCAGAGTGGCGGTGGTAAGCGGAAGCCTGAGCTTCGGCCTCGACCTCCCGCTGTTCAGCAAGCCCGATCAGCGTCCGCTGGTGATCACCACCGAGGCAGCCGACGCGGGGCGCGTGCGCGAGGTCGAGGAGCGGGCGGACGTGATCCGCGCCGGTGGTGAGCGGGTGGAGCTGTCGAGGGCGCTGCGCGAACTCGGACAGCTGGACGCCAGGGTCGTGCTCAGCGAGGGCGGGCCGCGGCTGAACGGACAGCTTCTCGCCGAGGACCTGATCGATGAGTTCTGCCTGAGCGTGGCCCCGCTCGCCGCGGCAGGCGACGCGAGCCGGATCGCCCGCGGGACCCCGATGGTCGATCCCAGCGACTTCGATCTCGCCCATGTGCTGACCGAGGACCACTATCTCTTCCTCCGCTACGTGCGCAGCAACCGATCCCTCTGATCCGCGCTGCGTTGGGCTCAGGGCAGGCGGATCGCCTGGCCGACGGTCAGGGCGGCGCCGCCGTTGAGCTCTGCCAGCCGCTGGACCAGCGGTCGGACATCGCCGGTGGGCTGAAGGGCGCGGGCGATCGACCACAGGGTGTCGCCCGGCTGCACGATCACCACGCCGACGGGTGCGGCGATCTGTACGCCGGCGGCCGATTCGACGACGGTCGGCGAGGTGGTGGGCACCTCGGGAACGACGGCCGCGACGATCGCCCGCGCGGCCAGGACGCTACCCAGGAGAAGAGCCAGGACGACGACGCCCGCCACGATCCGGCGCCGGAGGTAGGTGGCGGCGGTGGCGGATGGGGACTCGACGATCCGCAGGTGCGGACGGTGGGTGTGCTCGTCGCGGCCGGGAGCATCGCTGTGTGGAAGGAGAACTGCGACCATGGTGACTCTTCCTCTTCTCGGAGATTCGATTTCTCTGGGTTCGGTGTCGGGCGATGTGCGGGGCTCGATGCTCAGTGTGCGAGTGGGGTGGGACACCCAACGGGCCCGGTGGCCCAGATCGCAGAACATCTGTTCCCGGAACGCATGTTCGCCAGATGACCAGAACACTCGTTCGACGTCAAGGCCAAAATCGAACAGATGTTTGTCGACCGAGGCTCCGGCTGATACCTTGCGACAGAACACCTGTTCCCTCACCACCTGCTGAGGAGTCCCCCATGCCCCAGAGCTCCACCGACCACGTCCTCACCGATCGGCAGCGGGCCATCCTCGAGTTCCTCGAGTCCACGATGCGCGAGCGCGGCTATCCGCCGTCGGTTCGCGAGATCGGTGCCGCCGTCGGCCTCAACTCTCCGAGCACGGTGCACAGCCACCTGGCACAGCTCGAGGCCGCCGGATATCTCCGACGCGACCCCACCAAGCCCCGGGCGATCGAGGTCTGCTTCGACGCGTCGAGCGGCGCCATCGCCGAGCGACGACCGACCCGTCACGTCCCGCTCGTGGGCGACGTCGCGGCCGGCACCGACGTGTTGGCGCAGGAGAACGTCGAAGAACTCATGCCGGTGCCGGAGGACTTCACCGGCGACGGCGAGCTGTTCATGTTGCGGGTGCGCGGTGACTCCATGATCGACGCCGGCATTCTCGACGGCGACTTCGTGGTCGTGCGGCGCCAGGACATCGCGGCCAACGGCGACATCGTCGTCGCCGGCATTCCGGGCGACGAGGCCACCGTCAAGACCTTCACCCGCGACGGAGACACCATCACCCTCCTGCCAGCCAACGCCAGTCTCGATCCGATGCCCTTCCCGGCGTCGGAGGTCTCGGTGTTCGGCAAGGTCGTCACGGTCCTGCGCCGTCTGACCTGACCGACCCGGTTTCCACGCAGCCGTCGCGGCTGGTGTGGTCAACTACGTGGCGTGTTCACACCACTGCCACAACCCGCAGACCATCACCACGACGCCGACGCTGTCTGGATCCCCGTGCGTGCCGGCACGATCTTTGTCGAGCCGGGCGCGGGTCTCGTCGCGGGTGGTACGCCCGGAGCAGGTGACGGAGACCACTACTTCCTCGGGGTCCTCGGTGACACGCCGGTGTGGGCCGTCGACATGCACGACAGCGCCGAGGAAGGCGATCTCGAGCCGGTGCACCTCCGCAAGCTCTACGGCCGCATCCCCGACCAGGAGTGGGTCATCGCGGGTCGCGCCGAGCAGATCGTCAACTACGAGCGCACCCATCGGTTCTGCGGACGCTGCGGGACGCCGACCGAGACAAACCACTCGGATCGCGGTCGGGTCTGCCCCGAGTGTCGATACATGGCGTTCCCGCGCCTGTCCCCGGCGATGATCGTGCTCGTCGAGCGCGGCGAGCAGGCCCTGCTGGCGTGGGGTCGCCAGTTCCCGGGCCGCTTCTTCTCCACCCTCGCGGGCTTCGTCGAACCGGGCGAGAGCCTCGAGCAAGCCGTGGAGCGTGAGGTGATGGAAGAGGTCGGCATCGAGGTCACCAACAACCGGTACTTCGGCTCCCAACCGTGGCCGTTCCCTCATTCCCTGATGTGCGGTTTCCAGTGCGAGTGGAAGTCCGGCGAAATCGTCATCCAAGAGGAGGAGATCGTCGAGGCGGGCTGGTTCGACGCGGACGATCTCCCGCCCACACCCGTCGGCGG
>CAYUBX010000014.1:9759-15584 GCA_964443165.1 uncultured Acidimicrobiales bacterium | reverse complement strand
TGCCGCACCGTGTTGGTCCGCAGGATCTGGCCCTCGGTGGAGATGATGGCGTCGACGATGGTCGCCGATTCGCCACCGGACTTCTCGACGGTGGCGCCGAGGATGGTCTCGCGGATCTCCTCGGCGAGGCTCTCTCCAGCGGCCAGGGAGTCGTCGTCCATGGAGATCTGGACCGCGAAGGGGAAGTCCTCGTCCGGCGGACCGGCGCCCACCGGCTTCACGCTCACACGCGCCCGCGGAATCTCGGGGATCACCTCGCGCAGGCGGTCGACATAGGCCGGCGCAGTGGTGTCCCGCTCGTCGAGCGGCACGAGGTCGATGTACAGGGTGGCCTCGCGTTCGGTCCCGCGGATGTACTGCGCCTGCAGAAGGTCGGCACCGAGAACAGAGAGCACGGCCTCGTCGATCGGCCTGGTCAGCTCCTCCGCGTCCTCCACATCGACAGACGCATCGAAATCGACGTTGACAACAATGGAGTTGGTGTCCTTGGCGTCGGGGAAGATGTCGCGAGGAACCGACGCGCCGACGATGCTCGACGAGTACACCACCACGAGTGCCCCACCGAGGAGGGCAGCTCCGGCGAGCCAGCCCTTCACACCGTTGCGCGAGGGGTAGGCGGCGAGCGCGCCGAGACGGCTGGCCAGGCGACGCTGAACGCGTACGACCGGGTTGCGGGTGGCGGGCCGAGCGACGAGAAGTCGGCGCCCCAGTGCCGGAATCAGCGTCATCGACAGGACGAACGACACCACCAGAGCGATGATCACGGTGGCCGGAATGGCCCGGATGAAGTCGCCGAGCAGCCCATCCACGAAGAGCATGGGCGCGAAAACGAGCACCGTGGTGATCGTTCCGGCAAACGAAGCCGGACCCACACGGGTGATCGCTCGTCGAATCGAGGCGATGGCGCGGTCCCCCGACGCACCCCCATCCGAGTCGGGATCCGTGCTCGCGTCGACAGCTTCGCTCACCACGATCGCGTCGTCGACGAGGAGACCCAGGGTCAAGATGAGACCGAACAGGGTGATGGTGTTGAGCGTGTAGTCGAACACCCAGAGCCCGACGAGCGCAGTCAGCATCACCGTCGCCATGAACGCAGCGGCCACG
Organism: uncultured Acidimicrobiales bacterium; assembly: GCA_964443165.1. Lineage (GTDB taxonomy): Bacteria > Actinomycetota > Acidimicrobiia > Acidimicrobiales > Poriferisodalaceae > JAYPWI01. The sequence goes on along the minus strand of CAYUBX010000014.1, from coordinate 14,480 downwards.
AGCGATGCTCGCCACCCGATCAGGACGAGGGTCACCGCCGCAACAGCGACCAGTCCGGTGAAGAGGCTCCGCAGCAGACCGGCGAGCTGTGCGCGGATGTTGTTGGCGAAGTCGGCAGTGACCTCTACGTCGAACCCCGGACTCAGCTCCACTTCTGCGAGCGCGTCCTCGAGGGCGTCGCTGAACTCGAGCATGTCCTGATCGACCCCGGGGTGCCGCGTCACGCCGATGGTGATCGTGTCGCGGAATTCATCGTCGCCGTCGTACGCGACCCGGGCGAACTGGCGGATTCGGACCTCGTCGATGCCTGTGTCCTCGTTGCGAGCCTCGGCGAGCAGTGGGCGGACCTTCGCGACCCCGATCTCCGGTCGTGCGAGAAGCTGCCGGGCGATCGATCCTGCTTCGAGCTGCAGTTCCTCGGACGACACTCTCGGCTGGCCTGTCACCGCGACCAACGCGTCGTAGGAATCGACGAACTTCGTGGCGTCCACGGACCGAACGACGGGAGCGGGAGGAAAGCCGAGACCAGGCGTGCGGGCGCGCAACGTCGCCGCGCCGTCCTCGGAGCTGATCCCAGACTCGAACTCCACGACGAGGACGTACGAATCCTCTTCTGCGATCGTCTGAATCGACTTCACGCCGTCCAGCACTGCGTAGGCGTCGTGCAGCGGTGCTACGACGTCGCGGTCCACCTGGCCAACATCATCGGCGAAGTGGAGACCGGTCACGATCGCGACGGGCGTCTCGATGGGCGGGAAGCCCTCGCGCGAGAGAGCCGACGAGTAGGACCACAGCCCGACCCCGATGAGGACCACCCACACGCCGAGGGAGATACGCCAGTGGCGCGCTGCCGTCCCCGCAACGCGGACGATCAGGGGGCTCGTCGTCTTCGAAGTCACGCACCTCATCCATCGGCTGCGGAGAGTCGCGGCTGAGGGATCGTGGCTACCGATCAGCCGAGGTGAAATGCTCTCTTTGGATCGGGGGAACGTATGAACGTGACGGTCGTGGGGTGCGGGGTCTCGGGCCTGACCACCGCCGTGATGCTCCGACGCCGCGGCCACGACGCCCACGTCGTCGCTGAAGCGATGCCGCACGAGTGCGTGTCCGCGGTGGCGGGGGCGATCTGGGGCCCCACGACCGTCGAACCGGCCGAACGAACGGGACCCTGGGCGCTCGTCAGCCGAGCCGTCTTCGCCGAGCTGTCACAGCAACCCGACACAGGTGTCGCACCGATGGTCCACCTCGATCTCCGAGCCGACGACACACCTCACTGGGGTGAGACCACGCCGTGGGTGCGGCGGGCGTCCGCCGACGAACTGCCACCGGGGTACGCCAGCGGCCTGGTGATCGACGGTTTTCGGGTCGATCCACCCATCTACCTCGACTGGCTTCTCGCGGAGTTCGACCGGCTCGGCGGACGCATCGAACTCCGCCGGATCGAGACGCTCGCCACGGTGACGGGAGACGCTCTCGTCAACTGCACCGGCCTCGGGGCACGAGACCTGGTCGGCGACGACTCGATGTACCCGATCCGCGGGCAGATGGTCCTCGTTCCCGGTGGGGACATCTCGAACGGGATCTCCGACGAGCTCGACCAGAACAGGATCAGTTACGTGTACCCGCGCAGCCGCCACATGTACCTGGGCGGTGCTCGGGACGTGGACGACAACCGCGAGACCCCAGTCGAGGCTCTCACCCAGCGGATCCTCGACGACGCGGCCATTCTCGAGCCGCGAGTCGCGGGTCGGCCGGTAAGAGAGGTTCGGGTCGGCTTCCGCCCTGGGCGCCCCCGAGTCCGGCTCGAGGTCGAGGAGATGGACGACGGCAGGTCACTCGTGCACAACTACGGCCATGGCGGCGCCGGATTCATCATGTCGTGGGGATGCGCGACCGAGGTCGCCGACCTCCTCGATCTGCTGAACTGAGGCGGCCGTACAGGAGCTGGGATGCCCGACTTTCTCGACGACCACCACACCTCGGTCCGCGACAGGGCCAACGCGCTCGCCCGCCGACTGAACGCGCTCGATCGAGACGCGCTCGGGCCGGGTGAACTCGCCGCAGAGGTCCGGGCTCTGTCCAAGCGCGCCGAGATCTTTCCCATGACGCAGCCAGTCGAGCACGGCGGGACCGCGGCGGACGCGCTCGCTCTCGCGATCGTTCGCGACGAACTCGGGGCCCACGACGTCGGCAGCCTGGCGGGCATCTTCGGACCGGGTCCCGGCGTCCTCGCAGGGATCGACGAGCCCCTCAAGTCGCTGTTTCTCGATCCAGTTCTCGCGGGCGAGAAGCGTGGCGGCTTCGGCTTCACCGAGCCGGATGATGCCGTACGGCACACATGGGCCGCACCGGACGGCGACGACTTGGTGATCAACGGGCAGAAGTCGTACGTCACCGGTGGCGGCGACGCCGACTTCATCAACACTCTCGTCGAGATCGACGGGTCTGGCCCGGCGATGGTCGTCATCGAGACGGATCGCCCGGGAGTGACGCTCACCCGGCGGTTCGGGTCACTGGACGGGAGTCACCACGCAGCGTTCGTCTTCGACGATGTGCGAGTCCCCGCCACTCATGTGATCGGGGCCCCCGGCAAGGGCCTTAATCGGGCGATGGACCAGGTCACAGCGGTTCGGATGGCGATCGCGGCCGATTGCGTTGGCCGATGTCGGTACGTCCTGGAGTACGTCGCCGAATACCTCCAGCGCCCACACCGCAGCGGGCAGCCGCTCGGCGCCGGTGAGCGGGTCCGGATGCGCTATGGGTCGCTTCGGGTGCAGGCCTACGCCGCCCGCAGCGCGCTGTACCGCACGGCCCGCCTGATCGACTCGGGAGACAGCGCGATCAACGAGGCCATGGCCACCAAGGCGTTTGCGACCGAGACGATCGGCCACATCGTCGACGAGGCGATCCAGTTGGTGGGCGGCCAGGCCCTCACCGACGCCCATCCCCTGTCGCGGATCCTCCGCGAGGTGCGGGCGCTCCGCCTCGCCGAGGGACCCACCGACATCTTGTCGATCAACGTCGCACGCGGTCGCCTCGACCTGGACGCCGGGCGGATCTGATCCGATGGTGACTCAACTCCCCGATGCGCCTGGCACGATCGAGCCCGAACCGTTCGCCGGACCCGACCATCCCATGAGGAAGGTCACCAGGCAGGTGGCCTTCGACGGATTCTGGGACGAGGCCCGGGCGACCAAGGTCGCTCAGCTCTTCGATGGTCTGGCCCCTGAGTGGGCGGCCGAGAACGTCGACGAGCTGAAGACCGCGCCCGTCGCGGATGCGCTCGACCGGGGCGGCGCTCCGTCCGGTGGTCGCTGGCTCGAGCTCGGATCAGGGACCGGCGCCGGCACAGGCGTCCTGGTGGCGCGCGACAACACGGTCGTGGTGCTCGATCTGTCGGCAGAGATGCTCGCCCACGCTCCGGACGACGCGCCGAAGGTGCGCGGCGACGCCTCACGCCTGCCCTTCGGGGATGACCACTTCGACGCGATCCTCATGGTCAACATGCTCCTGTTCCCTGCCGAGGTCGATCGGGTCCTTCGCCCCGACGGTCTCGTCGTCTGGGTCAACACGCGAGGCGATCAGACACCAATCCACCTGCCCGCCGAGGACGTTGCCTCCGCGCTGCCCGGCACCTGGGATGGGGTGTGGGCACGCGCGGGTGCCGGGCTGTGGGCCACACTTCGACGCAGCTGATCGGAGCATCCGTGTATCTCAACGAATTCGCCGCCACGTCCGAACCGCTCGACATGACCTCCACCGACGAGTTCGCGAGCCTCGTCGCCAGCGCAGCGGACCTCGGTGTGACCCACGGCGAGCAGATCCGATATGCCTCGCGCCACGTGATCGCTCGGCACCGCCGGTTCCACTTTCTCGAATGGGGGGATCCCGAGGATCACACGATCCTCCTGCTGCACGGCGGCAACCAATCGGCACACAGCTGGGACCTCGTCAGCCTGCACCTCGCGGACCGCTTCCACGTCCTCGCCCTAGATCAGCGGGGCCATGGCGACAGCGAGTGGGCCCGTGACGCCGACTACAGCTCGACGGCCATGGCTGCCGATGCGGCGGCGTTCCTCGATGCGCTCGGCGTCGGCCAAGTCACGATCGTGGGGCACTCGATGGGTGGCATGAACACGATGCGGCTCATGCTCGACCAGCCCGAGCGGGCCGACCGGGTCATCCTCGTCGACATCGGGCCCGAGATGTCCGAGGACGGCGCGAAGACGATTCGCAACTTTGTCACAGAGCACCGCGAGTTTGACGACCTCGACCACTTCGTCGACGCCGTGCAGCGCTACGACCCCTATCGGTCGCGGGAGCACATCAAGCGGACCGTCAAGTACAACCTGCTTCGACGGGCCGACGGAAAGTACGTCAGCAAGCGAGATCACGGACCGCGACTCAGCACGACCCAGGAGCACAGAACGCGCCACGACCGCTTCCGGCTCGACGACGCTCCTCGCATGACAATGCCTACGCTCGTCGTCCGCGGCGCGGACTCCAACATCCTCACCGCGGAGGCGGCGGAGCGGTTCGTCGATGCCCTGCCCGACGGCGAGCTGGTGACGGTCGCCAACGCAGGCCACAACGTCCACGGCCAGAACACCCCCGGCTTCATCGACGCAGTCACGGACTTTCTGGAGCAAGGCCGACACGCCTGATTCGAGCCGGGTGCCAAGCTGGGCGTGCGCACTCATTCCGCAGACGAGCGGAGCGAG
>CAYUBX010000014.1:0-9659 GCA_964443165.1 uncultured Acidimicrobiales bacterium | reverse complement strand
GATTGCGGCGAGCACCCATTCCGCAGACGAGCGGAGCGAGGATTGCGGCGAGCACCCATTCCGCAGACGAGCGGAGCGAGGATTGCGGCGAGCACTCAGCCCCAGCCCAGCTCGTGGAGGCGATCGTCGTCGATGCCGAAGTGGTGGGCGATCTCGTGCACCACGGTGATGAGCACCTCCTCGATCACGTCGTCTTCGGTCTCACAGATGTCGAGGATCGCCATGCGGTAGATGAAGATCCGATCGGGGAGGACGAGCCCGCCGTAGTTCTCCCGTTCGGTGAGGGGAACCCCGTCGTAGAGGCCGAGCATGTCGGGAGGGTCCCCGCGGTCCTCGACGAACAACGCGATGTTCTCCATCAGCTCCGCCAGCTCGGCAGGGATCTGGGCGAGCGACGACTCCACCAGTTCTTCGAAGCGCGCTTCACCGACGTCGAGCACTCCCACACTCTCCCACCGCGACCTACCGTGGGGCCATGACTGCGGTTGCTGCTGTCCTACGTTCGATCGACGGCCCCTTCACGCTGGAGGAGGTGGAGCTCGACGATCCGGGTCCCGGCGAGGTGCTCGTGGAGTTGGTGGCGACCGGCTTCTGCCACACCGACACCGGGATGCGGGCTCCGTTCCGCGGAACACCTCTCCCGTCGGTTCTCGGCCATGAGGGGGCGGGACGGATCGCCGGAGCGGGAGCGGGCGTGGACATCCCGGTCGGCCAGCCCGTCGTTCTGTCGTTCCGCTACTGCGGAGCGTGTCGCGGGTGCAACAGCGGCGTCCCGACGTCGTGCGACACGATGATGCCGCTCAACTTCTGCCTCCACCGCGGAGATGGCACGACGGCGTTCTCACGGGACGGCGAGGCGATCGGCTCGCACTTCTTCGGACAATCGTCGTTCGCCACGCACACGATCGCGAGCGCGGCGTCCGTTGTGCCAGTCGGCGACGACGACCCACTGGACATCATCGGACCACTCGGATGTGGCATCCAGACCGGCGCGGGGGCAGTCCTCAACCGGTTGCGCCCCTGGGTCGGGTCGTCGTTCGCCGTCCTCGGGGCGGGCTCGGTGGGACTCTCCGCCCAACTGGCCGCCGCGTTCAGCGGATGTGAGCGGATGATCGCGGTCGATCTCGCCCAGACGCGACTCGACGCAGCATCCGGCCTCGGCGCAACGCACACGATCCAGTCCGGCGACGGCGTCGACCTGGCTGCGGCCCTGTTGGAGGCGACGAGCGGGCGCGGGGTCGACCGCATCTTCGACACCACCGGGAACGGCGAGGTCGTGGCAGCGGCAATGGGAGGCCTGGCGATCGGAGGGATGCTCGGCACCGTCGCGGCGAGCGGCTCCGCCGAAGCGCTCGTGAGCCTGCGACAGATGCTGCCCGGCCGGACCCTGACCGGGATCCTCGAAGGCGACTCGATGCCCCAGGTGTTCATCCCCGAACTGTTGAGCCTCTACCGCTCGGGGGCCTTTCCGTTCGACCAACTGATCACGCATTTCCCGTTCGAGCAGATCAACGAAGCCGAGGCCGCCAGCAACGCGGGTGAGGTGATCAAGCCCGTACTGATGATGCCGTCCTGACGCGCCACACTGGAACGATGTCCGATCACCTGAGCGTGCGCGAACTCGAAGAGCTGACCGAGCTGGTCAAGGCGGCGCCTGCGGACGAGGGGATGGTGGACCTCATCGTTGCTCGGCCGGGTGACAACGAGCGCCAGATCCTGACCGAGGGCGAACTCGACCTCGATGTCGGGCTCGTCGGCGACAACTGGGGCCAACGCCCGAGCTCACGCACCGACGATGGCAGCGCCCACCCCGACATGCAGCTCAACATCATCAACAGCCGGTTCAGTGATGGGATCTCGCGCGGCGAGCGCGATCGGCAGATGATGGCCGGCGACCAGCTGCACGTGGATCTCGACCTCTCCGAGGCCAACGTGCCGCCGTGGACGAAGCTGCAGATCGGCGAGGCGGTGATCGAGATCACGGATCAGCCGCACACGGGCTGCCAGAAGTTCGTTCAGCGCTTCGGCCTCGAGGCCCAGCGGTGGACGAGGACCGATGTCGGCAACGACCTGCGCTTGCGCGGCGTCAACGCACGCGTGCACACGCCGGGAACCATCCGCCAGGGCGACGTGATCCGAAAGCTCTAGCCAGGCCTAGCATCCCGGCCGACCCACGTCGGCGAGAGGATCCGAGTGAACAACGTCGATCATCGAGCGAAGTGGCGCGCGTTCACCGCGATCGGCATCTCGTTCGTCACGGCGGTCTTTTCGACGAGCATGGTTTTCGTCGCGCTCCCCTCCATCGCGGACGACTTCGACGTGACCCTCGGCGAGGTGGGCTGGGTGGTCATCGTGGAGGCGCTGACGATCGCCTCGGTGATGCTCCCCGCCGGCCGGGTCGCCGATCTCATCGGCAGGCGGCGGATGCACCTCTGGGGACTCGTCGTGTTCGGAGCCGGCGCACTCGCTGTGTCGCTCGCCCCGACCTTCGGACTCCTCATCGCCGCGAGGGTCGTGATGGCGATCGGCAACTCGATGGGCCAGTCGGTCGGCACAGCGATGATCGTCGCGATCTTCCCGCCCGAAGAACGCGGGCGTTCCCTCGGGGCCCAGACCTCTGCGGTGGCGATCGGCGCCGCGTCCGGGCCGATCCTCGGCGGGCTGCTGCTCTCGGTCCTGCCCTGGCAGGCGCTCTTCCAGCTTCTGCTACTGCCCATCGCGGTGGCGTTCGTGACCGGAGTCCGCCTCCTCCATGAGGACCAGGTGACGCCATTGGCCAGCCGGGGCCAGACGAGGTTCGATCCCGGCGGCGCGCTGCTGTCTGCCCTGTTCTTCACGGTGATCGTGCTGCTGATGAACAACCCGCTCGACCTGGGATGGACATCGCTCCCGATGATCGCGGGGCTGGTTCTCGCGGTGATCTCGCTGACCGCGTTCGTGATGTACGAGCGGCAGGTGGCGGATCCGATGCTCGATGTGCGGCTCTTCGCCAACCGCCAGTTCGCACTGGCCGCAGGGGCGCGTTTCTTCGGCTTCACCGGCTCGACGATGACCTACTTCCTCACGCCGATCCTGCTGATCTCGGTGAGAGACCTTGAGGAGGCGGCGGCCGGGGCGATCATGCTCCTCAACTCTCTCGGGATGGGCATCGCGGCGCAGCTCTCCGGGCGGACGTCGGACCGCTACGGGCCCACTCGAATCGCGTCGGTGGGGCTCGTCGTCATGGCCGCGGCGCTCGCAGTGTTCGCCACGTTGGACGCCTCGACGCCGCTCCTCTTGTTCTGCGCGCTCGTCTTCGTTCAGGGGTTCTCGCTGGGCTCGTGGAACGTCCCGAACAACAGCTCGATCATCGGATCGGTCGATGAGGCGGACCACGGGGTGGTGGGCGCCTTCACCAACCTCACCAGGACGATGGGCAACGTGGTCGGGCAGGCGGCTGCCGCCGTCGTCGTGGCGTCGGTGATGGCCAACCGAGGCTTCGACATCCCCCTCGGCGACATCGCCGAAGTGCCGGATGCCGGCACCGCCTTCGAGTCGGGATGGGCCTGGGCATTCGGTATCGGTGCCGCGAGCGGACTCGTCGCGGCGGCCTGCACGCTGGCGACCACGCGTTCCGGCCGAGTGGCAGCGCGCCGAATCTGACGCGCTCCCGCTCGACGTGGGCCGAACCCACCCGTCGGGTCTCCTACCGTTGCCGGTATGGAATCGAAGAGCCTCGAGACGCTGATCATCGACGTGTCCCCCAACGACGTCGTGACGGTCACGATGAATCGTCCGGAGAAGAAGAACGCGGCCAACTCCGTGATGTGGGACGAGCTCCGCGCCACATGGGACGAGATCGCACTGGACCCCACCGTTCGGTGCGTCGTGATGACCGGCGCGGGAGATGCGTTCTGCAGCGGAGCCGACCTCGGCGGCCAGCGTGGCGTCGAGCGTCACCAGCTGCAGTCCATGAACCTGATCCATCGGACAGTCCAGGCCCTCTACTCGATCATGGTCCCGGTGATCGCCAAGGTGAACGGAGTCGCGGCCGGTGCCGGCATGAACATGGCCCTCGCCTGCGACCTCATCCTCGCGAGCGACCAAGCCCGGTTCAGCGAGATCTTCGCCCGGCGAGGCCTGACGGTGGACTTCGGCGGGACGTGGATCCTGCCTCGACTCATCGGGCTACACAAGGCCAAGGAGTTGGCCTTCTTCGGCGATGTGATCTCGGCCAAGCAAGCCCAGGACTTCGGCTTCGTCAACCGGGTCATCCCGCACGCCCAACTCGACGACGAGGTCCAGGCGTGGGCGGATCAGCTCGCCGCCGGACCTCCGCTCGCCCTGGCCATGACCAAGCGGCTGCTGACGCTCAACATGACAGCTGACTTCGCGACCGCGCTGGAGGGCGAAGGCATGGCGCAGACCGTCAACTTCTCCACCAACGACACGCGCGAAGCGGTGGCCGCCTTCCTCGAGAAGCGGGATCCAGAGTTCGAGGGGCGGTAGACGCCTACGGAGCGAGTTGGTGCCGTCGCCATCGACGAGAGTCTGATCAGGTCCGGCCGTGGCCACGGGCGGCTGGTTGGCCGCCGGGGACATCGGTTCGAGACGGGCGCCAGGTGGGACGGACCAAATCTCGCGGACTCCACTACCGTGCCCCCAGGGGGACATCCGTGATCGCTGACAGCATCCCAGCCCAGGTGATGCACAACTCCGCTCGATTGGCCGACTCGATCGCGCTCGTCGACGGCGAGCGCGCCACCACGTATGCGCAACTCGCGTCGGACGTCGAAGCCGCCGGCCGAGCGATGATCGCAGCGGGCATCGAACACGGTGATCGGGTCTCGGTGTGGGCACCCAACTCCACCAGGTGGATCGTTGCGACGCTGGCTGCCCAGAGCGTGGGCGCGGCGCTCGTGCCGATCAACACCCGCTACAAGACCCTCGAGGCCGTGTACCCCCTCACCCGGACTTCGGCCCGGCTCCTCATCGCAGCGGGCGGCTTCATGGGCGTGGATCCGGCCCGCGCGATCGCCGAGGCCCAGGCCTCGTCCGGTCAGCAGATCCGACTCGTCGACCTCGGCGCCGGGTCTGACGACGCTTCATCGTGGGAGGCCTTCCTCGCTGCGGGAGCTGCGATCGATCCCGATGCCTGGCGCGCTCGTCTCGACGCAGTGGGTCCGGACGACCTCTGCGACATCATGTTCACCTCCGGCAGCACCGGGCTCCCAAAGGGGGTTCGCCACCGCCACGCCCCCACCATCCGCCAGACGTTCAACACCACGGAGGAGAACGGGATCAGGGGGGGCGACCGACTGCTGATCGTCAACCCGTTCTTCCACGTCTTCGGATACACGGGCGGGTGGGTCCCCGGGCTCTTCGCCGGGGGCACCGTGTACCCCATGGCCACCTTCGACGTCGACGCGGTTCTCGACACGATCGAGCGGGAGAGGATCACCTACTTCCCCGGGCCCCCGACGATCTTCCACTCGATCCTCACCCACCCGCGGCTGGCCGACACCGATGTCACCTCCCTCCGCGGGTCCCTGACGGGCTCCGCCGACGTGCCCGTCGACCTCATCCAGGACATGCTCGACAAGCTGACGTTCGAGCGGGTCATCCAGGCGTACGGGATGACCGAGTGCGGAACCGCCACAAACACGATCGCGGTGGACAGCGCGGAGACGGTCGCGACGACCGTCGGGAAGGCCTCCAAGGACCTCGAGGTTCGGGTGGTGAACGCGGCGAACGAGCCGGTCCCCGACGGAGAGGACGGGGAGGTCGTGGTCCGCGGCTACGCGGTGATGGACGGATATTGGGACGACCCGGATGCCACCGCCGCGACGATCGATTCGGACGGTTGGCTGCACACCGGTGACCGCGGCAGCCGCGACGAGCACGGGTACATCCGCATCCTCGGCCGCATCAAGGACATGTACATCGTCGGCGGATTCAACGTGTATCCGGCCGAGGTGGAGAACATGATCCGCGAGCACCCCGCCGTCGACGACATCGCCGTGATCGGCGTCCCCGACGAACGCCTCGGCGAGGTGGGATGCGCGTTCGTCGTACCGGACGGCGAGATCGACGACGACGAGTTCGTCGCCTGGTGCAGGGAGCGCATGGCCAACTTCAAGGTGCCGCGCTTCGTGGAGCGTCTCGAGGCGTTTCCCCTCACCGGTTCCAACAAAGTGTCCAAGGTGGATCTGCGCGCCATGGCCGAAGCCCACCAGATCGGGTGGCGGGACGGAGGAGACCAATGAAGTTCGGGATCATCGAGCTGTCCCAACCGGACAAGGACGTCGAGACGTACCCCTACCGCGAGGTGCACGAGCGCGTCACCCAGGAGATCATCGAGGCCGACCGCGCCGGATACGACTACGTCTGGATCGCCGAACATCACGCGAGCGACGGGTACGGCATCCTGCCCGACCCCCTCACCTACATCGCCTACCTGGCGACGCTGACCGAGCGCATCACCCTGTGCAGCGGTGTGATGGTCGTGCCGCTCCACAACGTCGTGCGTCTGGTCGAGAACATCTCGTTCGTCGACGTGCTCACCAACGGCCGCATCGCCTTCGGGATCGGCTCGGGTTACCGGGAGCACGAGTTCGAAGCGCTGGGCGCCGACTTCGAGAACCGCCGGGCGTACCAGGCCGAGGCTCTCGACGTCATGATGAAGCTCTTCCACGATCACCAGATCGAGCACGACGGAGTTCATCTCCCGAGCTTCCGGATCGATGGCAGCTACGAAGTGCTCCCCCGATCGGTCCAGCAGCCGCACCCGCCGATGTACATGGGTGCAGCGTCGGACGAGTCGATCGAGCTGTGTGCGCGCTATGGACTCGGCCTCCTCACCTCGACACTCACGCCGATGCAACAGCTCGCGCCAAAGGCTCGGCTCTACCTGGAGCGATGCGCCGAGACCCAGGCGCCGTACGACGAGAACCCGGGCCACGGTTCCGTCGGGGTCGGTCGCATGGTCTACGTCGCGGAGACGGACGCACAGGCCGAGGAGGAGGCGGGCGAGGCGGTGGTCCGCCACGTTCACTCGTTCACCGGAGCGTCGACGTCTGGCTATCTCGGGACGATCTCCAAGGAGAACCAGGCGGCCTACTCGGTTGCCGGGTATGCCGAGCTCTGCGAGGACACGATCATCTACGGCTCCGCCGAGACCGTGATCGAGCGGATCAAGTACCTCGAAGAGCTCACGGGCGCGACGTCGTTGATCCTCCACTTTCCGCCATACAACAGCCGGGATCAGAACCAGCGAGTCCTTCGGCGGTTCGCCGAGGACGTGATCCCCAAGTTCCGTTGAGCCGGGCCCGTGAGTACTGACGCTGACCAACGGTGGGGGGTGATCGACGAGCAGTCGATCGCGGAGGCGCGCGAGCTGCTCGACGTCCCACTCCGCCGGGATCGCATGCAGTGGAACAACTTGGCGACCCGAGACGCGATCAGCCAGTTCGCCGATGGCGCAGGAGACGACAACCCGCTTTGGCGTGAGCCAGCCCACGCGGCCGGCTCACGATGGGGTGGCCTGCTGGCTCCGCCCTCGTTCCTGTACGCGGTCGACGCCACGATCGTGGCCCCCAAGCTCCCCGGGGTTCAGTGGATCTACGCCGGGACTCGCTGGCGCTGGTACGACGTCATTCGCGAGAACGACGAGTTCGACGTCGAGGCCCGCTTCACCGAGATGGAGGAGAAGACGGGCCGACGTTTCGGGCTGTGGGTACTGCAGAAGGGCGAGATCGTCTACCGGCGTCACGACGGCGGCCTGCTGTGCGTCGCCGAGGGCCGGGTCGCGAGGACGCCACGCCGCCGCAAGGACCCCAGCGCGAAGAAGGGGCCCTCCCCCGAACCGCAATCCCGCGAAGCAACGCATCGACCAGAACTGTCCACCGAAGGGCGCCGCGGGGATCGTGAGCGGACTTGGGAAGATGTCGGCGTCGGCGATGTGATCGGTCCGGCGGCGCTGTCGCTGAGCCTCGACTCGATCTTCGCCTGGTACACGGGCGCGCAGGGCGCGCTGCACTACGGCGGAGCGCACGGCGACGGAATTCGATACCGGCGGCGACACGACGACTACGAGATCAACGCCAAGACCGGCGTCAAGGACTCGGCGGCGCGCGGCCACTTCTCGTCCAAGGAGGGCAAGGACGTCGGGATGGGCGGCGCCTACGACGTCGGACTCCAACGGATCGCCTGGGTCATCAGCGTCCTCACGGATTGGATGGGTGACGCGGGCTTTCTCGCGGAGGCCGACATCGACGTTTTGCGTCCGAACCTGATCGGCGACACGACGTACGCGACAGCGACGGTCACCGATCACTGGTACGACCAACATGCGTTCGTGGGTCTCGAGATCGAGGCGCGCAACCAGTACGGCGATCTGACGACCAAGGGCGGCGCGATCGTCGCGCTGCCGTCGCTCGAGCACGGGCCGGTGACGCTCCCCCTGCTCGACGGCGATCAGGGCCGCTGGACGGCTCCCCCGAGCGACTGACGACGGAGGATCACCCGTGCTGCTCAACGGCATCGAGCTCGAACACACGAACATGCGCGACGTGTTCCTCGCGAGACGGAGTCTCGGGGACAAGCCGCTGCTCATCTGCGAGGGCGAGACGCTCAGCTACCGAGACGCCGACGAGCAGTCGAACCGCATCGCTTCCTCGCTCGCCGGCCACGGCGTCGGCAAAGGCGATGTGGTCGCGACGTTCATGTACAACTCGGTCGATCACGCAGCCGTGTGGCTTGCGTGCGTGAAACTCGGCGCGGTGTTCGCGTCGCTCAACGTATCGCTGGCGCCGAACGAGCTCGTGTACAGCCTTGGCGACACGGGGGCTCGGCTGATCATCGTCGACCACGAACTGATCGACGTGTACCAGCAGGCGCGACACGAACTCCCTGACGATCTGATCGAGGTGGTGTGGCGCGGACCGGAGCCGGCGGGCTTTCTTCCGTTCGCCCACCTGCTCGACGGCGACGACGTTCTTCCCGACGTTGTGCTCGCGCCCAACGACCCGATGTCGATCATCTACACCGGCGGCAGCACGAGCATGCCCAAGGGCGTGCTGGCGCCCCACATGCACTACATCGGAGCGGCCGAGCGCTACAAGGAGATCACCCAGTCACAGCCGGACGACGTTCACTTCGCCAACTCACACTTCTTCCACGTGGGCGGCCAGCAGTTCGGGCTCATGGGGCCTCTCTACTGCGGCACCACCGGGGTGATGGCGAAGTGGTTCAGCGTGTCGAAGTACTGGGACATCGCACGCGAAACGGGTGCGACGATCATCGATCCGATCGGCACGATGATCTCTGCGCTCCTCACCCTGCCGGCCTCCGACGCCGATCGGGACCACCAGATCCGCGTCGGCATCGGCATCGCGTCGGGGCAGGTCCGCTCCGCGTTCCGCCAGGAGTTCGAAGAGCGCTTCGGCGTACCCCTCCTCGAGGTGTACGCGATGACCGAGGTCGGCGTCCTGCTGTGCAGCGAGCGCCTGCACGACAAGACAGCCGACACGTGCGGCAAGACGTACGGCTGGGCGGACATCTGCATCGCCGACGAGAACGACTCGCCTGTGCGGACAGGCGAACAGGGCCAGATCCTCCTGCGACCCACCGCCACCAACACGATGATGCTGGAGTACATCAACAAGCCCATCGAGACCATC
>CAYUBX010000013.1:2820-16069 GCA_964443165.1 uncultured Acidimicrobiales bacterium | reverse complement strand
TCTCTGACGAGGCGGTCCATGAAGGCCTGATCGAATCGCAGGTTGACGAGACCGGCCCGCTCCCCCTGCAGCTGGTGCGACATGCCGCCGGTGCCGAAGATCACGACGCGCTCGTCGCCTGGCCAACTGTCGAGCGCACGCCGGATCGCCTGACCGAGCCGGTAGCAGCGACGGCCGGTGGGCGCGGGGTACTGGATGACGTTGACGCAGATCGGGACGATCCGGCACGGCCACTGCTCCGGCTGGTCGTAGGTGACGGACAGCGGCACAGTGCACCCGTGGTCGATTGGCATCTGGCTGGCGATGGTGATGTCGAATTCGTCGAGGATCAGCGACTCTGCGAGATGCCAGGCCAACTCGGGATGGCCGTCCGCGACGGGAACCTCACGCGGCCCGTATCCCTCGTCGGCGGGAGGGAACGTCGACGCGACACCGAGCGCGAAGGTGGGAATCAACTCGAGGGAGAAGGCCGATGCGTGGTCGTTGTAGACCACGATGCAGACGTCGGGGTCGGTCGCGGCCATCCAGTCGCGAGCCGGTCGGATCTTCTCGAAGTACTCGGCCCAGTACGGCTCGGCGGTCCTGCCCTGGTCGATCGCTGCGCCGACGGCGGGGACGTGGCTGGTCCCGACCCCTCCGACGATCGTGGCGCTCACACGTCGGCCCTCCACTCGGAGGTGTGGCGGTTGCCCAGCACCGGACGTCCGCCGTCGATCATCATCTGCGTGAACTCCTCGGTGCTGACCCCCGACATGAGCGCGCCCACGTCCTGCATGGTGAGCCCGTCGAAGATGGCGAGCTTGAACGTGTAATAGATGTTCCCGCCGAGCCGCAGCATGCCGAGCCAGTCCCGTTGTTCGATCGCGGACCGTTGCTCTGCGGTCAGGTCGTAGCGGTCGAGGTAGGTGCTTGGGTCGGCGCGGAACGCGTCGCGGTTGGCCTGCTCGTTGAGCGACAGGCAGAACATGTTCAACGGGTACCCGCGACGGCTGTGCGCACCGTCGAAGACGTACGTCCCCGGGATGTCCTCGTAGTCGCGTGCCGTCTGGCTCATGGCGCTGGGGAGTTCCGATCGTGAGAACGAGTCGACCACGATGTCGACGATCGGACCCTAGTGTCGTGCTCCGAGGCCCGTAGGAGTTCGCGTCCGGAGGCGCTGGATGATCATCGATTGCCACGGTCACTACACGACGACACCACCGGGCGTGGGCGCGTGGCGCGACGAGCAGACGGCGGCCGTGGCTGCGGATCCGGCGCACGTGGGGGAGAAGGGCGCGATCAGCGTCAGCGACGACGAGATCCGCGAGAGCCTCGAGGGTGCACAGCTCGCGTTCCAGAGGGAGCGAGGCACCGACCTCACGATCTTCTCGCCGCGGGCCAGCTGGATGGGGCACCACGTCGGCAACGAGCACACGTCGACGTTCTGGAGCCAACACCAGAACGAGCTGATCCGGCGGGTGTGCGATCTCTATCCCGACAACTTCGCCCCGGTCTGCCAGCTGCCTCAGTCACCGGGCGCCGCGATCGGCGGGTCGGTCGCGGAATTGGAGCGCTGCGTCACCGAGATGGGCTTCATCGGCTGCAACGTGAACCCGGACCCGAGCGGTGGGCATTGGAATGGCCCGCCCCTGTGGGATCGGGCCTGGTGGCCGCTGTGGGAGAAGATGTGCGAGCTCGACGTGCCCGGCATGATCCACGTGTCGGCATCGTGCAACGAGCACTTCTTCACCACCGGATCGCACTATCTCGGAGCGGACACGACGGCGTTCGTTCAGGCCCTGAGCTCGGGCTTCATGGCGAACTTCCCAGGGCTGCGCTGGGTGATCCCCCACGGTGGCGGGGCGATTCCGTACCACTGGGGTCGCTTCAAGGGCATGGCCCAGGACCAGGGTTGGGACTTCGACGGCCTGCTCGATCACATCTGGTTCGACACCTGCGTCTATCACCAGCCCGGGATCGACCTGCTCGTCGACGTCGTACCGTCCGACAACATTCTCTTTGCCTCGGAGATGGTGGGCGCGGTGCGAGGCATCGACCCCGACACCGGGCACCACTACGACGACACCAAGCGCTACATCGACCGCTGCGCGCTCGACGACGCAAGCCGCCAGTCCGTCTTCGAACACAACATCCGCCGCGTGTACCCGCGGCTCCAGGCCTCCTGAGGAGAAGATGATGGGTCTTCGCAATCGCCACGTCGTGGTTCGGTCGATCGAGCGGGCACCGCTCGATGTCGTCGACGCCCTGGCGCCGATCGGTACCGCGACGGTGCACGAAGCGATCGGCCGACGGGGCTATCTCGGACCTGACCTGCGGCCGATCCAGGTCGGCGCGAAGGTGGCGGGCACGGCCGTGACGGTGCTGTCGCATCCCGGTGACAACCTCATGATCCACGCCGCCGTCGAGGTGTGCCAGGAGGGCGACATCTTGGTGGTCGCCACCACCGCGCCGTCGACGCACGGCATGTTCGGCGACCTTCTCGCCAGCTCGCTCCAGGCTCGAGGAGTGCGCGGGTTGGTGGTCGACGCCGGAGTGCGCGACACGGCCGACCTCCGGGACATGGGCTTTCCGGTGTGGACCCGGCACGTCTCGTGCCAGGGAACAGTGAAGGCGACGCCGGGGTCGGTGAATATCCCGATCAGCATCGAGGGGATCGCCATCTCCCCTGGCGACGTGATCTGCGGCGATGACGATGGTGTCGTTCTGGTTGAGCGCGGCGAGGCAAACTGGGCGCTCGAGAAGTCGTTGGCCCGGCTGGCCAACGAGGAAGGGACGCGGGCGCGGCTCGTCGGGGGAGAGCTGGGGGTCGACTTCTACGGCCTTCGCCAGAAGCTCGAGGAACTCGGTGTCGAATACGTCGACACCCTCGACGACGTCGACGGAGAGGTCACAGCATGAGCACGTCCGTCACCATCACCGGGACGGGATGCCCGATTCCCGATGCCGATCGAGCGGGACCCGGGGCCCTCGTGCGGTACGACGACCTCACCCTGCAGTTCGATGCCGGCCGGTCCACCGTTCAGCGTCTCGCCGGAGCGAACGTCTGGGTGCCCGACCTGACCGCCGTCTTCGTCACGCATCACCACAGCGATCACGTCACCGGACTCGCCGACGTGGTGTTGACCCATTGGGTGATGGACCGCGGGGACAAGGCCGCGCGGCTCCAGATCATCGCCCCCGAGGGCCCGTCTGCCCGATTCGTGGGCAACCTCCTCAACGGGTGGGAGGACGACATCGAGGTCCGCGCCCATCACTCCGGCCGTGGGACCCGCCCCGGGTTCGACCTCACGGTCTTCTCAATCCCCGATGGCCCCACCGAGGTGTGGCGGCGCGGCGATGTGGTGGTCTCCGCTGGTCAGGTGCGCCATGAGCCCGTCCCCAACGCCGTGGGGTACCGGGTCGACACTCCCGACGGCTCCATCGCGATCACGGGAGACACCCTCGTCTGCGATGAGGTGGCCGAGCTGGCGGCCGGCGTCGATGTGCTGGTCTACGAAGCGATGCGCTTCGAGATCTTCGACGATCTGCCGCAGTACCGCCGGTTCATCACCGACTACCACGCCGACACGCTGTTGATCGGCGAGCAGGCGGCAGCCCTCGCTGTCCCGAAACTGGTTCTTACACACCTCATCCCATCGCCCGTGACAGAGGACGAGAGACAGGCGTTCGTCGACGACATTCGCGCCGGTGGCTACGAAGGCGAGGTCGTCGTCGCGGACGACCTCTACACGGCTTCAGTAGGCTGACGGTCATGGCGATGCGTACCGCCGTGTGGAGCGGTTTCCGGCGAGCGTGGTGTGGTGTCGTCGCGGCGTTCCGCTGGGTGGCCCGTCAGGCGGGTGGGCCGAGCGGAGCCACCAAGATCAACTACGGAACCTGAAAGAACACGGTCTGACGCCGAGTTCGGCGTCACCGCCTCCGGAGCTCAGCAGCGCGCCCCGAATAGGCTCTGTGCGATGGACCTGGCGGAGCGACTCGTTGACCTTCTGGGGTCCGACATCGTCAGCTCCGACCTGGCCGACCGTGAGCTGAGCGCGTCCGACATCTACGCGAGCGGCGCGACGCCCGCAGCCGTGGTCCGGCCCACCGACACGGCCGAGCTCAGCCGAGCGGTGCGTGCGATCACCGAAGCGGGAGCCGCTGTTGTTCCGCGCGGAGGCGGGGTGTCGTACACGGGGGGAGTGGCTCCGCCGACGAGCGACACGGTCGTCGTCGACACCTCGTCGATGAACCGCATCCTCCGCATCGACGAGAGGGCGATGTTCGTCACCGTCGAGGTCGGGTGCACCTGGCAGACGCTGTGGCAGGAGCTGGGCGAGCGGGGTCTTCGAACTCCCTTCTTCGGGCCGCTCTCGGGATCGAAGGCCACCGTCGGCGGATCGGTGTCGCAGGGCGCAGCTCTCTGGGGCTCTGGCCGATACGGGACCTCCGCCGACAGCGTCCTCGGCCTCGACGTGGTGCTGGCCGACGGCACGGTGCTCGCGACCGGAATGAGCGCGGTCGCAGGGGCCAGCCCGTCGTTCCGCAGCTTCGGCCCCGATCTCACCGGTCCGTTCCTCGGCGATGCGGGTGCGCTGGGCGTCAAGGCGACGGTCACCCTCCGGCTGATGCGAGCACCCGCAGCCAGCGGCTTCGCGACCTTCACCTTCGAGGATCGCCATCACCTGGTGGAGGCGATGGCCGAGATCGCCCGTTCCGACCTCGCCGCCAGCGGCTTCGCCCTGGACCCGACGCTGACCGAGCAGCGGATTCGGCGAGGCAGCCTGGCCCAGGGAATCGATGCCGTCCGCGAAATGGTCGGCCGCTCGGGCAACAGGCTCGGTGCCATTCGAAGCGCGGTGCGTATGGCGGCCAAAGGCCGTGGGTTTCTCGCGCCGGAGACCTACACCCTGCACCTGGTCGCGGAAGGTCGCAGCCAGGCGTCGGTGGATGCCGACCTCGAAGCGATCACCGCTGTCTGCGCTGCGGGGGAGCCGGCAGATCCGACCGTGCCACAGCTCCTCGCCTCACAGCCCTTCGCTTCGCTGACGTCTGCGCTGGGGCCCGAAGGGCAGCGCTGGGCCCCTCTGCACGTGCTGGTCCCGATCTCGGAGGCCAACGCGACCTGCGACCGGATCGACGAGTGGCTCGCGCTGCACGAGGAGTCAATGGCCGAGCACCACGTCGAGGCCGGCTACATGCTGAGCTCGATCTCCACGACCACCATGCTGATCGAGCTGGTGATGATCTGGCCGGGGGCGCGCCCGGCCTACTACGAACGGCTCGTCGACCCTGCCAAGCTCCGGCGATATCCCGACTACGACGACGACCCAGCGGCCGCGGGGTTCGTTGCCACGCTTCGAGACGAGCTCGTCGACCTCTTCGCCGACGCCGGCGGCGCGCATCTCCAGATCGGCCGCCGGTATCGCTACATCGACCGCCTCGACGAGTCGATGCGACGGATGCTGCGTGACATCAAGGCCGCGGTGGACCCACACGATCGAATCAACCCGGGCGTCCTCGGCCTGGGCGAGGAGCACACATGACACTTCGTCGCGGCTACGTCGACACGTCCTGGGGGCAGGCTCACTATCTCGAACACGGCGAGGGACCTGTCTGCGCGTTCTTCCACGAGTCGCCGCAGTCGGTCCAGGCCTTCGAACAGACGCTGCCCCACATGACGGGCATTCGAGCGATCGCGTTCGACACCCCTGGCTACGGCAACAGCGATCCGCCCCCCGAGGACGGTTTCGAGATCCCCGACTACTCGGCGCGATTGCTCGAAGCGATCGACGGCCTCGGCATCGACCGGTTCGCCGTGTCTGGGGTCCACACCGGCGCGTCGATCGCGCTCGAGGTCGCGATCCAGGCGGGGATGGACCGCGTCACTCACGCGATCCTCACCGGCGTCCCTCTCTTCTCCGAGGAAGAGCGCGCTGACTTCCTCGCCAACTGGGCCCCGAAGATGAGCCCTGCGGCAGATGGCAGTCATCTCGACTGGGCGTGGGAGCGCTACCAGCGGGTCTGGGGAGAGGAGTCACCGCCGGAGATGCTGCACCTCGCGGTCGTGCACATCCTCGCCGGGCTGCACAACTACGACTGGGCGTACAACGCCGCGTTCCGGTACGACCCCGCGCCGCACCTGCCGAAGCTGACCTGCCGGACGCTGCTGCTCGACGCCGAACACGACATGCTCGCCAAGTTCGACGAGCCGTCGGCCGCTCTGCTGCCCGACGCGCGCATCGAGCACCTGTGGGGCCTCCGCGGTCAGCTGCCGTTGCGGGTGCCCGAGCTCTACGCCCGCCACGTGGTCGACTTCGTCACCAGCTGAGCGGGCAGCCGGGCTCCTCGTCCACGAGCTCGAGAGAGAACAGCATCCTCGCCATCCCCACGAGGACGGCGATGGTCATCGACAGCTCCATGATCTCGCCGTCGGCGAAGTGCGAACGCAGCTCATCCAAGAGCTCGGACGGGATCGAGTGATCCGGCGAGGCGTTCGACAGCCGGCTCGCCAGGTGCATGGCCGCCTTCTCGCCGGCGGTGAAGGGGCCGTTCTCGAAGTCCCACACCGCGTCGATCTCGGTGTCTGTGAGGCCGTTCTGTCTCGCCGAGACAGGGTTGTTGCGGTTTCAGAACACGCAGCCGTGCAGATTGGAGAGCCGGAGACGAACCAGCTCCTTCACCCGCACCGGCACGATGCCCTGGTGGAAGACGTTCTCGTAGAAGTCGCGGAAGTAGAACTCTGCCATGTGCGGGGCGTTGCCGAGCGCCTGCAGGAAGCGGGTGTCGCCGGTGATCTCCTGAGCCGCCTCCGCCCGTGTGCGCAGCCCCTCGGGCAGGTCCTCGAACGGAACGAGGTCGAGTTCGGTCACCTCATCACCACGGTGGTCACCGATGTCGCGCACAGGCGATCGTCGACGTGGAGCTCCTGTGTCACCGTGGCCTCGTCGCCGTCGACCGAGGTGACCTCTCCCGTCACCGTCACCGTTTCCCCGGCGAACACCATCGACCGGAAGCGAAGCGCCATCTTCGTGACCCTCGCAGACGGCTGATCCTCCAGCACCTGCGCCGTGAAGAGGCCGCCGAAGTGCTGGCCGTCGACGATGGGCGCCGGCAGCTGCGACGCCTCGGCGTAGGGGGCGTCGTAGTGCAGCCGGTGCCAGTCCCAGGTGGCACCGGCGTACATCACCAGGCGCTGGGGTGTCATCGCGAGGGTGCGGGGTGGGAGGGTCGTGCCGGCCTCGTAGGTCACTGCAGCTCCTGGAAGATGAGGCGTTCCCGGTTGACGGCGAGGAGTTCGTCGTGCTGGTTGAGGTAGCGGGCCTCGCTGATGACCTCCACCATCAGCGCGCCCTGGCGGGACCTGCGCTCCGACACGTCGACGACC
Organism: uncultured Acidimicrobiales bacterium; assembly: GCA_964443165.1. Taxonomy (GTDB): domain Bacteria; phylum Actinomycetota; class Acidimicrobiia; order Acidimicrobiales; family Poriferisodalaceae; genus JAYPWI01. The sequence continues at coordinate 8,703 of CAYUBX010000013.1, read as the reverse complement.
GTCCACTCGGCGGTGAGCACATCGCCGACCTTGACGGGTTGGTGGAACTCGTAGTCGTGCCCACCGCGAATCATCCGGGTGCCCGGAATCTCGATGCCCCAGCCGTGCCCGCCATAGCCGTGCGAGTCCATCGTCCCGCTCATGTACTGGTTGGTCTCGGTGACGAACGTCGGCGGAGCGGTCACCCCGTCGTATCCGGCGGCTCGTGCTGCCGCGTCGTCGGTGTAGATCGGGTTGGGGTCGTCGACGGAGAGGGCAAAGTAGCGGAACTCTGCGGCACCGAACGGTTCGGGTGCTGTGTAGGCCACTGTCCGACCCACCAGCGCTTCGAGTTCCGGCGTGAGGAGGGTGTCGCCCATCAGCCCCCCGTCGGGAACATCGCGAGCGGGTCCACCTCGATCTGGAACTCCGGCCGCAGGAGCGAATGGCAGATCGCACCCGTCGACGCGGGCCACGGAGCGCTCATGCACTCCTTGCGGACACCACCGACCGCCCGGTAGTCGGACAGACCCTCGGGCGTCACGTACTCCACCGTCTTGATGAGGTGTTCCATGCCGAGGCCCGCTTCTTCGAGCACCAGGGCGATGTTGCCGTAGGTGTAGCGCGCCTGCGCTGCGACGTCGCCGTCGTAGAGCGCTCGTTCCGTCTCCGGATCGAGAGCCGCCTGCCCCGACATGAACAGCATGTCGCCGGCCTTCACCGCTGGTGAGTAGGTCAGCTTCTCGTACCGGCCCCAGCCGGGATTGACCGCCTCGGTCGGGTGGCGGGACGCGATGAAGTCGTAGGAGATGAGCACTCGGTCGTCCGCGGCGACCCGCTCTTGGAGAATTCCTGCCGACCCCGGATAGACGGGACCGAGGTGGTTCTTGCGGACGCGGCCGGTGCCCTTGTAGCCCGCGAGACCCTCGGGGCGGACCATGTCGAGGGTCTTCACCACGTTCGCCATGCTGAGCCCTGCGCCCTCGAGGATGCGGCCGGCGTTGACGAAGATCTGCTCGGTCTGGGCGACGATGTCGCCCTCGCCGACGAGGGAGCCGTCCTCGTCGTAGGGGTGAACGGTGGAGAGGTAGACGACGCCGTCGGCCTCACGCACGCCCGAATAGGACGGCCGGCCGTGCGTCGGTCCGTGCGATGCGCCAGCCTCCTTCGAGGCGGTGATCTCGAGTTCGATCCACGCCTGTGGGCGGAGGAGGCCCTGCACCACCACGGTGTTCACCGCGGGCGCGGTGTCGCCGAGGATCTCTTGGCGCACTGCCTCGGCGTCGGCGTAGTGGTCGATACCGGCCACGGTCACGTTCTCGACCACGTGGACGATGTCGTCGAGGCCATAGCCGGCGGCGCCGAGGATCGCCTCCGCCTTGGCGTAGGCGGTGCGGGTCTGATCGACCATGTCGCCGTGGACGACGATCCGTCCTGACTCGGGGTCGTACTCGCTGGCGGAGTGGCCAGACAGCTGGGCGATCCGGCCGTCGAAGTCGAGACCCAGTGAGAACGAAAAGTTGCTGTAGTCGAACCACCGGAAATCCTCCGGCGTGATGGCTGTGGGCAACGCAATCCCCCCTCGTGTGCTGGCAGCGACCCTACTGCGGACGCCCGAGGGACACTCTTGCGGCAGACTCGACGGTCACGACGAACATGGAGCGGCTGTGGGAATCGAGGTCGGCGGGGCACAACTCAACATCGCCAACGGCGTTCGGGAGTTCGCGGTCGCGTCACCAGACCGTGTCGCAGTGATCGACGGCGATCGATCGTCGACGTTCGCCGAGGTCCACGACCGATCCAACCGGGTCGCACAGATGCTGCTCTCCTCGGATCTCCAGCCCGGCGCGCATGTCGCCTTCCTGTCGGCCAACCGGCTGGAGTACGTGGAGGTCGCGGCAGGGATCGCGAAGGCCGGGATGGTGATGATCCCGCTCAACCCCAGATCGCCCGGTCCTGAGCTGGCCTTCGTCACTGAACACTCCGACGCCCAGGCCTTCATCGGCGACAACGCTCTGGCGGCCCAAGCCGCCCAGGCTGCCGGCGGTCTCGAGCGCGTGTGGTCGTTCGACGGAACGGACTTGGGGTCGGAGTACGAGGCGGCCCTCGCCTCGGCCGGCGACTCCGATCCGATGGTCCGCGTCGCGGAGACGGAGCCGTTCACCATCGCGTACACCTCTGGGACCACCGGCGATCCGAAGGGGGTGATGATCAGCCATCGGTCGCGGACCCTCACCTTCTACTGCGCAGCGCTCGACTGGGGGTTCGGTCCGGCGCGGCGCACGATCGCGGTTGCGCCGATGTTCCACGGGGCCGGCTTCGCATTCGCGTACGGCGCGGTTCACACGGGCGGAACCCTCTCGATGCTGCGTGCCTTCGATCCAACGGAGCTGCTGGCGATGGTGGAGCGCGACCGCCCGCACACGATCTTCCTGGTGCCGGCACACGCGATCTTTCTGAGGCAGCTCGGCGAGGACGCCCTCGCTGGCTATGACACGTCGTCGCTCGAGACGATCTACTTCAACGCGGCGCCGCTGCCCCAGCCGGTCAAGGAGTGGGTGGACGCCGCATTCCCGACGGCGGGCCTGCACGAGCTGTATGGCTCCACCGAGGCCGGCGTGGTCACCGACCTTCGCCCCGATCGGATCATGGACAAGGAATGCTGCGTCGGCCCGCCGTGGTTCATGAACGAGGTGGAGTTGCGCGACGACGACGGCTCCCCGACGCCGCACGGTGAGGTCGGTGAGCTGTACACGAGGTCACCGTTCCTGATGAACGGCTACTACAAGAACCCCGAGGCGACGGCCGCGTCGACCACGGACGACGGGTTCTTCTCCGCCGGCGATCTCGCATGGCAGGACGACGACAATTGCCTGTACATCGTCGACCGCAAGAAGGACATGATCATCTCGGGTGGTTCCAACGTGTACCCGAGCGAGGTCGAGGCCGCCGTCGTTCAGATGGAAGGCGTCGCCGAGGTGGCGGTGATCGGGGTCGAAGACGACACGTGGGGAGAGCGCGTCGCGGCGGTCATCGTCTCGTCGTCCGGCGAACCGCTCGATGCGTCCGACCTGGACGCGAGATGCCGTGCGGTCCTGGCGGACTACAAGGTCCCGCGGCAGTGGGAGTTCGTCGACGAGTTGCCCCGCAACGCGGGCGGCAAGGTGCTGAAGCGCGATCTGCGTGAGTCGCTCTCAACCGACCAAAGGGCGGCGACGTGAGCGCGTCCAACGAGGAGTACTACGACCTGGGTTCCCACGGCAGAAGCGTCACCACGTCGTCGGCGGAGGCACAGCTCTGGTTCGACCGCGGACTCAACTGGCTGTACGGCTTCAACCACGCCGAGGCCGTCGCGTGTTTCCGCCGCGCGATCGACGCAGACGACCAATGCGCCATGGCGCATTGGGGCGTCGCTCTCGCGCTCGGTCCCAACTACAACCTCCCCTGGGCGCTGATGGACGAGGCCAATCGCGCGGCCGCTCTGGGCGGGGCGTTCGACGCGCTGACGCTCGCTCTGGATCTCCGAGACGAGGTCTCCGACGTCGAGCGTGACCTCATCGAGGCGCTGCAATCGCGATACCCACAACGCGACCCGATCGAAGATCAGATGCCGTGGAACGAGTCGTTCGCCGCCGCGATGCGAGACGTCTGTCGCCGTCATCCCAAGGATCTGGACGTGGCGGCCGTCTTCGTCGACGCGATGCTCAACGTCACGCCGTGGAAGATGTGGAATCTCGAGACCGGGGAGGTGGTAGAGGGAGCTCACACCCTGGAGGCGAGGGACGTCCTCGAGAGCGCGTTCGACCAGCAGCCTGCCGCCTGGGATCACCCGGGCGTCCTCCACCTCTACGTGCACCTCATGGAGATGTCGCCGTTCCCGGAGGTCGCGCTGCGCGCCGGCGACCGGTTGCGCGGGCTCGTTCCGGACTCGGGTCACCTGATCCACATGCCGACTCACATCGACGTGCTCTGCGGTCACTACAACGACGTCGTGGTGAGCAACCAGAAGGCCGTCGAGGCGGATCGCCGGTGGCTGGCTCGCGAGGGCCCGATGAGCGTGTACACGCTGTACCGAAACCACAACCACCACTTCGTCATCTATGGCGCGATGTTCTCCGGCCAGTACAGCGCCGCCCTCGAAGCGGCCGAGGAGTTGATCGCAACGACGCCGGAGGAGTTCCTGCGAACCCCGTCGCCCCCCTTCGCCGACGCGGCCGAGGCGTTCATCGCGATGAAGCAGCACGTGTTGGTGCGATTCGGGAAGTGGCAACAGGTCATCGATGAGCCGCTGCCCGCGGATCCTGAGCTCTACAGCGCGACGACTGCGCTCATGCTGTACGCCAAGTCGGTGGCCCACTCGGCCCTCGGTGATGTGGAGGCCGCGGAGGCCGCCCGCGAGGCCTTCCTCGACGCCAAGACGCGGGTCCCCGAGACGCGGCGAGTCCACAACAACACCGTCGTGGACCTGCTGGAGATCGCCGAGGCGATGATGAACGGCGAACTCGAGTATCGCCGGGGCAACCACGACGTCGCGTTCGCGCACCTTCACACTGCGGTGGACCTCGAAGACTCACTCGCGTACGACGAGCCATGGGGCTGGATGCAGCCGACCCGCCACGCCCTCGGAGCCCTGCTGCTCGAACAGAGCCGCTACGAGGAGGCCGAGGCCGTGTACCGCGCCGACCTCGGCCTCGACGGTTCGCTCAGCCGCTCGAAACAGCACCCCAACAACCAGTGGAGCCTCCACGGGCTGCTCGAGTGCCTTCGCGCTCGGGGCGAGGACGTCGAGTCGGTTCTCGTGGAGAAGCAGCTGGCGCTCGCGACGGCCCGCTCTGAGGTGGAGGTCAAGGCGTCGTGCTACTGCCATCAGGCGGCGCTGGCGGAGTGACCTCCGAGCTCAGGGAGCCGCGTACTTCTTGAGCGCTCGCCGCGCGACCACCATGCGATGCGCTTCGGTGGGGCCCTCGTAGATGCGTGCCAGACGGATCTGGTTGGCCATCAGGTAGAGCGGGAACTCCTGGGTCATCCCCATGGCACCGAAGCTCTGCATCGCCCTGTCGATGATGTCGGTCGCCATCTCGGTCGCGTAGACCTTGAGCATCGACGCGTCGTTGCGGATGTCCTCGCCGCGCTCGACCTTCAGCGCCGCGTCCCGCACCATGAGCTTGGTGGTGTGAATGGCGATCTCTGCATCCGCGATCCACCACTGGATCGCCTGCTTGGAGGCGAGCATCTCGCCGAACACCTCGCGCGTCTGGACGTGCTCGCACATCATCTGAAGTGCGCGTTCGGCGAGAGCGATGCACGTGCTGCCCATCTCGAGGCGGCGCGACGTCAGACGGTGCTGCATCGGCGCATAGCCCTCGTTGACCTCGCCGAGCACCTGGGCGTCGGAGATCCGCATGTCGTCGAAGACGAGCTCGTAGGTGCGAACCCCGCCGAGCATCGGGATCGCGCGCTCGACGATGTAGCCGGGGGTTCCGGTCTCGACGATGAACGCCGTCATCCCCTGGGCACCCTTCCCCGGGTCGGTGACCGCCATGAGGATGATGAAGTCGGCCGTGCCTGCCCCAGACACCCAGATCTTGCGCCCGTTGATCACCCACTCGTCGCCGTCTTTGACCGCGCGAGTGCGCATCGCGGCGGGGTCGGCACCAGCCTGCGGTTCGGAGATCGCGATGTTGGATGTCATCTCGCCCTGGGCGTAGGGCTCCATGTATCGCTTCTTCTGGTCCTCGTTGCCGACCAGCATCAGCATGTGGAGGTTGGGGGAGTCGGGCGGGAAGCGGAACGGCACGATCGTGCGGGCCAACCGCCGGTGGATCTCGAGCATCAGGCTCGCTCGGAGTTCCGCGCCGCCCACCTCCTCGGGCGCGTCGCGCGCCCAGAGCCCGAGTTCCTTGC
>CAYUBX010000013.1:0-2810 GCA_964443165.1 uncultured Acidimicrobiales bacterium | reverse complement strand
CTTGCAGAGGTCCAGCAAGCGCCGCTCGTCGTTTTCGAGGAGGGCGAGCGGTTCGCCGTCGCTGACCCGGGCCAAGAGATCGGTCTCGAGGGGGATGAGCTGCTCGTCGACGAAGCGGTCGACGAGGTCGAGGAGCATCTCCTCTTCTTCGCTGAAGTCGGCGCTGGCCTGAGTTGACATGTGGAGCCCTTCGATCGCGCGGGTGCGTCGGCAGCACCGAAGGTAGGCGCCGGCGGGCCCTCGTGGGTCAGACTGCGGCGATGAGCGAGCCGACGGTCCACCGAACGTTCTGTCGCTTCTGCATCGCGTACTGCGGAGCGCTGGTCTCGGTGGACGAGGAGCAGACGGTCCTCGATGTTCGAGGCGATCCCGACCACCCCACGTCTCGCGGCTACCTCTGCGCGAAGGGCAGAGCGCTCGGCATCAACCAGCACGACCAGAGACGCCTCGGACAACCGCGGCTGGGACGCGGTGCTGACCGACGCGACGCGACGTGGGACGACGTGCTCGATGACGCCGCATCGCGTCTCGTCGAGCTCGTCGAACGCGAAGGTCCGTCGTCGGTGGCGTTCCTCGTGGGCAACGGAGGTTCCTTCGACGCGTCGGGACGCTGGGCGCTCGAACGGCTTCAGCGCCGGCTCGGATCTCGCACGAAGTACACCAACATGACGGTGGACACGCCGGCCAAGCCGGTCGTCGGCGTGCTGATGGGCGGATTCCCGAGCCTCGTGCCAGCCATCGACCACGAGATGGCGACGATGACCGTGCTCGTCGGGTGCAATCCGGTGGTATCTCACGGCCACATGAACTCCTTCCCCGACCCGGTCCGCCGGCTGCGAGCCCTCGCGGACCAGGGTGAGCTGTGGGTGATCGACCCGCGCCGGACCGAGTCGGCCGAGCTGGCAACGCATCACCTGGCCATTCGGCCCGACAGCGATTGGGCGCTGATGGCCCACGCGGTGCGCGAGATCATCGCCGACGGCACGGATCACGGCTACGTCGCCGACCACACGACGGGTTTCGACGAGCTCGCCGCGGCGGTGGAGCCCTTCGGGCTCGATGCCGTTTCTCGACTGACGGGGCTCTCCGCGGACGCCATCACGGAGTTCGTGGCCTCGATACGACGGGCGGGCCGAATCGCGATCCAGACGGGCACGGGGGCGACCTTCTCGACCCGTTCGACCGTGACCGAATGGCTGGTGTGGGCGCTCTCGATCATCACGGGGTCGTACGACCGCCGAGGGGGCATGTGGTTCCAGCCCGGCTTCTTCAAGCAACTCGACCAACGAGAGCTCTCGTCGTTGGAGTCACCGGCGTTCGGCGCGGGACCGGCGAGCCGTCCGGATCTCACGAACGTCACGGGCGAGATGCCGGGTGCCGGATTCGCCGACGAGGTGCTGGCCGGAAACGTCACCGCCGCCGTCGTCGCGGGCCTCAACCCGCTCACCGCCTATCCCGATCTCGAGCGCCAGCGCGAGGCGCTGGAGGCGCTCGACGTGCTGATCGTGGCCGACGTCGTGTCGAGCGAGCTGACCGACGTCGCCACCCACGTCCTCCCGATCTCGGGCCCGCTCGAGCGGGCGGACCTCAACTACTGGGCAGATTTCCTGATGATGGACATCTCGGGAAACCACACCGCCCGGGTCGTCCAACCCGGTGCGGATCGGCGGCCGCAATGGCAGGCGTTGGCCCAGCTCGGGGCCCGGATGGGCCTCGACGTCATCGCGGAGGGCGTCGATCCCGACACGATCGACGAGGAGGAGATCATCGACCGTGTCGGCCGTGGAGCCCGCGTCAGCGTCGACGAACTGCGGAATGCCTCGACGGCGGTGGTGGCCGAGGACGCCGTGTTCGGATGGGTGCACGAGCGGGTGCTGCCGGAGGGGCGGTGGCGGCTGAGCCCGCAGGCTCTCGTGGCGTCGCTCGCCGAACTCGCGGATGAGGCAGCCGACGACGACCAGCTCCTGCTCATCTCGGCCCGCCAACATCGTCACGTCAACTTCCAGTTGGCTGGCGTCGCGCTCGGCGGAGGCCATCGGGACGAGCCCGCACTGGCGGTCAACCCCGCCGATGCTGCTCGGCTCGGGCTCGAGGCCGAGGAGCCCGTTCGCGTGAGGACCGCGGCCGGGGAGCTGACGACAACGGTCGAGGTGACCGATCGCGTGCGACAGGGGGTGGTGGCACTGCCCCAGGGGTTCGAGGACGTCAACGTCACGGCTCTCGTGTCGGACGGTGACGTCGATCCGCATTGTGCGATGCCGCGTCAGACCGCGATTCCGGTGACGGTGGAGATCGTCTGACGGCTCGCGCGGGACGTCGCCTTCGGACCGCCGGTGGCGGGAGGTCCCGTCCGGATTTTGTGAGTGCAGGTACAAGAAGACGAAGAGTGATGTGCGGCCGGTCTCGGGAGGAGCTCGCCGCGATTCACTCCCGCGCCCGCCATGCGCACCAGAATCTCGCCGTCGCAGTCGTAGATGCGGCGATGGATTGGCACTTCGGAGATGTGTTCGAAACGGTGGCTGCCGCCCTACCCGAGCGGGCGGTGGTCGTGTCGGGGGAACGGCAGCTTCCGTGGCGCGAGTTCGACGCCAGGGCCAACGGCGTCGCCAACGACCTGATCGCCAGCGGCGTCAGCCGTCAGGGCAAGGTCATGGCACCAGCCAACGTCAACTACAGATACGGGGCCTCGGAGGTGGCGTACCTCTTCGAGAACGCGGACGCGGAAGCGGCGGTGTTCGATGTCGAGTTCGCTCCTCTGCTCGACTCGATCCGCCGCGATCTTCCGCTCGGGAAGCGATGGATCTCCGACG
>CAYUBX010000012.1:0-16134 GCA_964443165.1 uncultured Acidimicrobiales bacterium | reverse complement strand
GCATGTCATGGTGAGCGAGCAGGCCCTCGTTCGCACGGTCCGCTCTGCCGTTTGTCCCTTCGGCGAGTACCGGCGTGTCGACGCGCTCATGCGCGCGATCGACGAGGAATCTGCCGACGCCGATCTCATCGATCGAAGCATCGAACTTCTGCAACAGCCGGTCGAGCGGGCACCGCTCGGCGTCGCCGGCCGCCAACTGGTCGACGACGTGTGCTCACCGGAGCCCGCCGCGGATCGGCTGGTGACCGCCTACCAACGCCTCGGCATCGGAGCCGCGGCGGAAAGGTCGACGTGACGGAGCGACGCATTCTGGTGACAGGGGGGACCGGCTTCATCGGCGTTCCCACCACCGACCAGTTCGTGACCGCGGGAGACGACGTCGTGGTTGTCGACAACTTCGAGGTGGGGGAGCGGGCCCGGCTCGACCACCTGGCCGATCGCCCCAACCTCTCGATCGTGGAGCTCGATCTCCGCGATCGCCGAGCATGCCAGCGGGTGGTGCATGAGATCGGGCCGACCCACGTCGTGCATCTCGCTGCCCACCACTTCAGCTCCCTCTGCATCGCTCACCCAGCGGAGACCATCGACGTCAACGTCGCCGGCACGCAGCACCTCCTGGATGCGTTGGTTGCCGTCGAGCCACAGCGCATCGTCTTTGCCTCCACGGCCGACGTGTACCAGCCGGCGCCGCACGCCCACGTCGAGGTCGACATCGTGGAGCCCAACAACATCTACGGCGCCTCCAAGCGTCTCGGCGAGCAGCTCATGGACTTCCATCAGAGGCGCTGTCCGGAGACGGACGTCGTGGTCGGTCGGTTCTTCAACGCGGTCGGGCCTGGCGAGACCAATCCGCACCTGGTGCCGGACATCCTCGACTACCTCCGCGCAGGCGACGAGCTCCTGCTCGGCAATGTCGACACACAGCGCGACTACATCTTCACCGGCGACATGGCGCGGGCGCTTCGGATGCTCGTAGATGGTCCGGAGGGATCGTTCACAGTGAACCTGGGGACGGGCCGGAGCTACACGGCACGCGAGGTCGTTCTCATGATGGGCGAACTGCTGGGTCGCGATCTCGTGATTGCGACGGACCCCGACAAGGTTCGTGCGAGTGATCGGCCGGTGCTGCAGGCCTCCGTGCGGCGGCTGCACATGCTGTTGCCGGCCTTCGAAACGACGACGCTGCGCGATGCGTTGCGCTCCACGCTCATCGGAGAGGGGTTCTCCCTCGACGAGCGGGCTCCCGTTTCGGCGATCTAAACGAGCCCGCCCCACTCAGCTGACGACTGCCTCGGGACGCCTTCGAGCGTCCTCCGGTCAGTCGAGAGAGGCGAACACCGCGAGGCGTGTCCAGGTGGGTCAGCCGATGTCGTGGAGCGCCGTCACCGGTTCACCTCGGCCGCACGTGCGGGGCCGGTCAGCTGCTCGAGCTGTTCGCGGAGCGAGCGGATCTCGAGCTGGAACGAGTGAACGAGGTGCGCCGCGCTGATCTCCTCGGCCCCCGCCTCGCGCAGAGTGTTGATCGTCTGGGCGAGTTGGCTGGCCGTCACCACGTCTGCGGGGCTGGATGGCTCCAGGTTCTCCACCGTGGTCCTGATCGAGGAGAGCTGGTCGTGCAGCCGGTTGTGTGCCGAGTCCTCGATGCGCCCTTCGATCGACGCACGGAGTTCGACCACCTGGCGTCGGACTCCGTGGAGCTCGGACTGGTGACGCTCGGCCGTTTCTGCGAGCTCCTGCCGCGACAGAACGACCATCTGGGCGAGGTGCTCGACGACCTGGTGCACTGCGGCCGTCTGTGCTCTGACGTCGGCGATGGCCTCCGAGTGGCCCTGGGTCAAGGCCGTGACCGACTCGGCAATCGCCGCAAGTTCCTCGCGGGTCGAGTTGTCGACGGCCGAAACGCTCGGAACCGCCGCGGTCATGCGGTGGGAGAGCTGATCGATGGATCGCTCGATGTCGGTCATGCGCCGCTGGGAATCGGTGGCCTCGGCCTGAAGCTCGGCTTTGAGCTGTTGGACCACCTCGAGCAGTCCGGTGGTCACCCGCATCGGCGACGTCGCCTGAACGGGCGCCGCTGCGGGAGCGGCGACGGTCCGAGCGGGCTGGGGCGCCACGGTGGCAGGGGCGACCGGTGGGGGCGTCACGACGGGTGTCGACGCCGGAGCGACCGGTTGGGGGGCGCCCTGCGCCGCGCTCGCTGCAAGGCTCGGCGCCGGCTGGTCGGTGTGGGCGGCATCGGGCCGGCTCCACGACGGCGCGTTCGGCGGCACGCGCCCGGGCTGGTTCACGATGTCGGCGCAGCCTGCGAAACGGCCGTGGCACACGGCCCCGGTGCTCGGGCAGACGCAGTGGCCACCCTCGGAGGCCACCACCATGGCGAGCTCCGAGGTCGGATCGATGGAGACGCCGAATTCATAGCAGTGGCCCATCAGCCTGCTCCCCGTCGATGGCCCATGGTTCCTCCCCATGCCACGCGGCTCGCCACTCGAGCCGGATCCGTTCTCGTACAGGTCGGCGATGACGGCGTCAGGACAAGCAGTTGCTGCATCGGACGCCGGCTCTATCGTCGGGACGATGAGCGGCGGACCTGAGCATCTCGACGAGCGATCGCGACCGGCCGAGCCGCTGCGCTTCGCCGGCACCCCCACCCCGATCGCACCGCTTCGCGGTCTCGCCCGCGAGCTGGGCCTCGAAGCGGACCGACTGTGGATCAAGCGAGACGACCTGACGGCGATCGCGGCGGGAGGCAACAAGGCGCGCAAGCTGGAGTTTCTCGCTGCGGATGCCCTCCGCCGGGGCGCCACGGTTCTCGTGACCGGGGGTGCGGCGCAGTCCAACCACGTTCGCACGACAGCGGCCGTGGCGGCGATGGTCGGGATGCGAGCCATCGGTGTCGTCGCAGGGAGGCGGGGCCCCGTGCCGGAGGGCAACCTGCTCCTCGACGAGATTTTCGGCATCGAGCTCGTCGATGCGGCCGAACGCTACGGCTCTTCGGATCTCGACGATGCCATCGACCGGGAATGCCAGCGCCTCGCAGACGAGGGCGAGGTCCCGTACTCGGTTCCTCTGGGCGGCTCGTCACCGGTCGGGATCCAGGGGTACGTGGAGGCCGCGGAAGAGATCGACAACGCAGTGTCCGGGTCCACTGTCTATGTGGCCGTCGGCACGGGCGGAACGCACGCAGGGCTGGCCGTCGGCCGCGGTGGTCACGACAGCATCCGTGGCGTGGACGTCGGTGCCCGGCCGGGCGTCACGTCGGTCATCTCTTCGCTGGCCGAGCAGGCTGCAGATCTCGTCGGGAAGCCACCGCCGACAGGCAGCCCCATCGTCGACTCGTCGCAGGTCGGCGAGCGATACGGCACGAGCACCCGCGAGGGCCGCGACGCCATTCGGCGCGTCGCCCGCACCGACGGTGTCGTCCTCGACCCCGTCTACACCTCCAAGGCCATGGCCGCGCTGATCGCAGACGCGCGCGCCGGCGCGCTTCCCGATGGCCCGATCGTGTTCATCCACACCGGTGGACTTCCCGGTCTGCTCGTGGAGCGGCATGCCCGCTCGCTATCCGAGCACATGGCCCAGGTGCCCGAGGGCTGAACTCCTCGCGGAATCGAAGTGTGGAGCGCCGCCGGCTGTGCCAACATCGTGGGCACCAGAGAAAGGAGGTGGTCCACACAATGCCGAATAGTGACAGGACTCTGGAGGTGGCCGGGCGCTGAGGCGACCTGCCCACTGAGGGTGGAATGCCTCGGTCGTCGTGCTCGCGAGTGCGACACCAGGTGGCGACTCCACCCCGGACCACCACTTCCTCGTGATCCACGTGCTGGTCCTCACGTGGCAACGTCGAGCGTCAGCTCGGCGGGCAAGACGCACATGGTTGGAGCACGGCCCCGGCACATGCCGGGGCCGTGTCGCGTCTGCGGTGTGAGGACGCGAAGGTGCCGGCACCTTCGCCCCGGCGAGTGAAGAGGTGCCGGCCCGACGGCGCCCCGTGCGCGGGATCGGGGCGCCACCGGTCCGACTCGATGCCCCGGATGACCGCGGCACGTGGCCGCGCGTTCACTCGGTGCAAGTGCCCGGCACCATAGCATGCGGTGAGTAGTGGCATAACTGCTGAGGTGAGTGACTGTTTTCACGTCCCGGGCGGCTCTACCGGCCCCTCGTCGCCGCGGGACCTCCTAGATTTCGGCGATGGACTTCGAGGGGCCGCCCGACGGTGATCCATGTGGCGTCGAGGTGCCCGAGATCGACGCCGAGATGACCTGGGCCGAGGAGAGGCAGAACGCATGACTCACGATTCAGCGGCGGTCAGCCGGTACGTGGACGAGGCGTGGGAGGCGGACATCGTGCCGACGCTCGTCGACTACGTGGCCATCCCCAACGTGAGTCCGGCCTACGAGCCGGAGTGGGCCTCCAAGGGACACATGGATCGCGCGGTCGAGATGTTCCGCGCCTGGGCGGCGACGCGCGACATCGATGGGCTCGAGGTCTCGGTGCACGAGCTCGATGGCCGCACGCCGGTGATCCTGGCCGAGATCCCGGCGAGCGTCCCCGAGCCGAGCGGCCGAAGCGTTCTGCTCTACGGCCACCTGGACAAGCAGCCGGAGATGACGGGGTGGGACGAGGGGAAAGGTCCGTGGATCCCGGTCATCGAGGGTGAGCGCCTCTACGGCCGCGGTGGCGCCGACGACGGCTACGCGATGTTCGCATCACTCGTCGCCATCGAGGCTCTCGTCGCGGCTGGCGGTCAGCACGAGCGCCTCGTCGTGCTCATCGAGGCGTCGGAGGAGAGCGGCAGCCCCGATCTGGCCGCGCACGTCGAAGCGCTCGCCGATCGCATCGGTGATGTCGATCTCGTGGTCTGCCTGGACTCCGGGTGCGCCGACTTCGACCGTCTCTGGGTCACCACCAGCCTCCGCGGGCTGGTCAGCCTCACGCTGGACGTCAACGTCCTCGACGAGGGGGTCCACTCGGGTTCGGCGTCTGGCGTCGTCCCCTCATCGTTCCGGATCGCGCGTGCGCTGCTGGAGAGGGTCGAGGACTCGGCGACGGGCCGGATCCTGCTCCCCGAGCTGACCTGTGAGATCCCGGACGACGTCCGCGACCAGGTCGCCCGCACGGCCGACCAAGTGGCCGGAGACCTGGCGTTCCCGTACGCCGGGTCCACCACCGCCATGGCGGATGATCCCGTGGAGCTCCTCCTCAACCGGACCTGGCGGCCGGCGTTGTCCGTCGTCGGCTTCGACGGTGCACCGGCGCCTGGGGAGGCGGGCAACGTGTTGCGGCCGAACACCCGCCTTCAGCTGTCCTTCCGCCTCCCGCCCCTCGTCGATCCCGACGTCGCGGCGAAGGCTGTGGTGGAGGCCCTGACCACCGATCCGCCGCACGACGCAGAAGTGACGGCGACGGGGATCGAGGCCGCACCCGGGTGGGCCGCTCCGCCGCTCGACGCCTGGTTGGCGGATGCGCTCGACGAGGCCGGCACCACCTACTTCGACGCACCGGCGGGCTACCTCGGAGAGGGTGGGTCGATCCCGTTCATGGGCATGCTCGGGGAGCGATTCCCGGAGGCGCAGTTCGTCGTCACCAACATGTTGGATCCCGGGTCCAATGCCCACGGGCCCAACGAGTTTCTGGACATTCCGCTCGCCCGACGACTCACCGCGGCCGTGTCGTCGCTGTTGTCAGCTCACAGCGCACGAACCTGACCCTGTAGGCGCAGGCGGGTCGCCTTCGGGAGACCGTCGACAACGAGGTCGTAGCTGTCCTCGATCCACTGCACGAGCTGGTCCGTCGGGATCGTGCCGTCGACGCGGACCGTGTTCCAATGCTTCTTGTTGAGGTGGTATCCGCCCGTCACTGCCGGGTACTGCCCGCGCAAGGTGATGGCGTGATCCGGATCGCACTTGAGGCTCATCGAGAGTTCGCCACCGATCGGGACCAGGGCGAACATCTTTCCCGCGACCTTGATGACCGAGACGTCGTCGCCGAATGGGTACTCCTCGACGGCCTCGGGTTGGGCGAGGCAGGTGGCGAGTAACTCGTCACGGTCCATGGTCTGAGTCTCGTCGATCGAGCGATGCGCGCGGTGACCACGTCGGGCTGCCAGGATGGCCAGCGTGTCGACCGCCCACCTTCCCGACCTGGACTTCGAGTGCCCACGCTGTGGGGCTGCGAGTGCCGCGCGCTTCTACGGTCCGTGCGAGCCGTGTCGTGATCAGCTGCGGGCGACGCTGGGCGGCGAACAGCGGGACATCGAGGTTCAGACGTACGAACCCAAGATGAACGTCGTGCCCAACCAGATCGCCACCAAGGATTGACGCTGTGCGAGTCGGTCAGCCCGCGGCCCAGCCGCGGAGTCGAGCGACCGTTGCCGTCATCTCGCTCGGCTCGCCGGCGAAGGAGAACCGGACGAACTGGTGACCGCGCCGTGGGTCGAAGTCGATGCCCGGCGTCGCGGCGATGCCGAGATCGAGGAGCCACTCTCGGCACAGCTCCTGGCTGTCATCGGTGAGTTCGCTCACGTCGGCGTAGATGTAGAAGGCGCCGTCGGCCGGCGCGAGCCGGTCGAGGCCCGCCTCGGGAAGGCCCTCGAGAAGGATGCGGCGGTTCTCCGCGTACCGAGCGACGTTCTGCTCCAGCTCGTCGGTCGCATCGAAGGCGCCGAGCGCGGCCCATTGGCTCACCGTCGGCGCCGCGATGGTCGCGTTCTGAGCCAGCCGCTCGACCGGCGAGACCAGCTCGTCCGGTAGGAGCAACCATCCCAGCCGCCAGCCGGTCATGGAGAAGTACTTCGAGAAGCTGTTGACCACCACGGCGTCGTTCCAGTGGGCGGCCGCAGTCGGCGCGGCAGTGCCGTAGCTGATGCCGTGGTAGATCTCGTCGCTGACCAGCCGGACCTCGTTGTCGCGGCACCATCCCACCAGGGCTGCCAGCTCGTCGGGGAGAAGCATGGTGCCCGTGGGGTTGGAGGGGCTGGCGACCACGAGGCCGTCGATCGGCCCCACCTCGGCGAGGAGTTCGGGAGAGGGCTGGAATCGCGTGTCCGGCCCGACGGGAAGGTCGACCACCTCGACGTCGAGTGCGGCCAACGTGTTGCGGTAGCAGGGGTAGCCGGGTGAGGGCACCACCACCCGATCGCCCGCCTCGAAACACGCGAGGAACGCGAGGCTGAATGCTCCACTGGCGCCCATGGTGATGACGAACCGGTCGACCGGGACGTCGATGCCGTACCAGTCCCGGTAGTGCCGGACGAGCCGTTGTCGCAGCGGTTCGATCCCGACGGCGGACGTGTACCCGAGGACCTCGGTCTCGATGGCCGCGATCGCTGCGTCCCGTGCGGGCTTGGGGGCGGGGGTCGCAGGTTGACCGACTTCGAGATGCAGGACATCGCCCCCCGCTGCCTCGCGCTCATCCGCGGCGCGCATCACCTCCATCACGAAGAAGGGTGCGATGTCGGTGCGGCGCGAGACTTTCAGGGCCATGGCACCGCATGGTAGGAGCCGGTCAGGCGTCTCGGCCCGCCTCCGCCTCATCGTTCACGGCCTGATTCGAGGACGCGTCGTCGGTCAGGTCGACGGTCTCGCGGATGTCCGCGTCCTCGTCCCGAAGCTCGATGTCTGGGTCGCGGAGTTCGATGTCGGTGGGATCCTCGCGTCGCAGCCGCGTGAGGTACGAGGCTGCGTAGTCCTCCACGGCTCGCTCCTGGGCCGCGATCGAGCGGCCGATGTTGTCGGGTCCGCGGAGCCGCCGGAGCAGTACGCCGAGGCCGGCGGCGGCCACTGCCGCCATGAGCAACGCGGGGTCGCGCGATACGACTTCGATCATCAATGAGCATCGGTCGGCTGGCGTGGTCCATGCTGAAGGCGTGGGAACGGCGCTCATGACCGACCTGTACGAGCTCACGATGCTCGACGCAGCCCTGCGAAGCGGCGTCGCACATCGCCGTGCGACCTTCGAGGTGTTCGCGAGGCGGCTGCCGCCCGGTCGCGGATATGGCGTCGTCGCTGGGCCCGGCCGCCTGGCCGAGCTGCTCGTCGACTTCCGGTTCCGCGACGCGGACTTGGCGTACCTCGCAGGGCTCGGCAGGTTCAGCGAGGAGCTTCTGGAGTATCTCCGCGAGTTCCGGTTCGAAGGCGACGCCTGGAGCTATCGCGAGGGCGATCTGTTCGTTCCGGGGAGCCCCGTGCTGCGCGTGGACTGCAGGTTCGGAGCCGGTCTGTTGCTCGAGACTCTCGTGTTGAGCGTCCTCAACCACGACTGCGCCGTCGCGTCGGCCGCGGCGCGCATGCACGATGTCGCGCTCGGGCGACACCTCATCGAGATGGGTGGCCGACGAACGCACGAGGAGGCCGCGGTCGCGGCTGCCCGGGCCGCGTGGCTCGTGGGGTTCGACGCCACCAGCAACACCGAAGCCGGAGCGCGATTCGGGGTGCCGACCGCCGGAACCTCAGCACACGCCTTCACGCTGGCCCACGACGACGAGGAGTCGGCGTTCGAGGCGCAGATCGTCGCCCACGGTCTCGAGACCACATTGCTCGTCGACACCTACGAGATCGACACGGGCATCGATCGTGCACTCGCGGCAGCCAAGAGGCTGGGTGGGTTCCCCGGTGCGATCCGCATCGATTCGGGAGATCTCGCCGTTGAGGCACGTCGTGCGCGTCAGCAGCTGGATGCCTCTGGTGCGACGGCCACCCGGATCGTGGTGTCCGGCGACCTCGACGAATACCGCATCGCCGATCTGGCCGAGGAGCCGATCGACGGATATGGCGTGGGTACTCAGCTCGTCGTCGGCTCGGGCCACGCCACGGCCGGGATGGTCTACAAGCTGGTCGCCGTCGCCAGGCGGCCCGGGCCGTCGGAGCCGGTCGTTCCGGTCGCCAAGTCGTCGGAGGGCAAGGCGACCCGAGGCGGCGTCGTGCGGCCCTACCGGATCGTGCAGGAACAGGTGGCCTCCGCAGAGATTCTCGTCGAACACGACCGGCCGGGCCCGGTCGACAGCCGACCGCTCCACGTCCCACTGGTTCGGGCGGGTGTGCCGTCCTACGAGACCTCGCTCACGTCGGATCGCATCTTCCACCAGAGGGCGCGGGCCGCGCTGCCGAAAGAGATGCGGGCCCTCGACGCCCAGCCGGCCTTCGATGCCGTGGCGGCCGCTGGGGTCGACTCGGGCTGAATCGAACTGCGCTCAGCCGTCGCCTGTGTAGCGGAGATTCGGCGACACCAGAGCGCTGTCCTCTGCGGCCACCGCGACCCCGGTGAACGCTCCGGCGTCGGCGCCGGCCGCCAGCGCCTTGGCCACGTCGATGACCCGCGGGCCATCGCGACACACCGTGGCGATCGCAGGCCGGTCGGCGGCGATCCGATGTTCCCGGTCGCCGTCGAACGCGAGCACCGTGGGTCCGTCGAGCTCGATCGGTTGGCCGAGTTCGACCCGTTCTGTCGACAGCACCGGAACCCGGCGGTAGAGCCCTGGTGCGATGGGTGCGGCCACCACCTGGCCTCCCGGCCCGCACCTCACATGCACGGCGGCGTCCTCCGAGGCGGGGCAGTGGTGTACCAGGCCGGCGATCGACGAGACGCCGATCGAGTCGGGCTTGGCGTTGGTCACCACCAAGTCACGCAGATTCTCCGGTTCGACCGGCATGCGATTGCCGACGAAGTCATCCGCCAGGGTCACCGCGTCGATGAGGGCAAGGTCGCCGACGCCGTCCGCCACGTCGAGGTGGATCATCTTCGTGCGGGGCGCGGTGGTCTCCAACGGTGCGATCCCCGCGGCGACGAGGCCGGCGGCCGCCCCGGCGACCGTCGGTTCGACGAGGCTCGGGAACACGTTGTTGGTGCCCGTGGACATCGGAACCAGGATCGCGTCCGGCCAGACCTGGGCGATCGTGCGGTTGGTTCCGTCGCCGCCGAGCGTGATGAGGACCTCGACCCCGCGGTCACGCATCGCCAGCGCGGCACGCTTCGTGTCGTCCGGCGCCACCGACGCACCGATGTCGAGGATCTCGAGGTCGGCGGCGACGGTGAGATCGGCCAGCGCGCCGCTCGCGATGCGGAAGGGCTCCTGCATGGCGATGATGTGGTCCGCCCCGGCGGTGACGGCTCCGATGACGGCCCGGGCGATGCGGTTGCGCTTGTCCTCGGCCGTCGACACACCGCCGCGAGCCGCGACGCGACGGATGTCGCGGCCGGAGACGGGGTTCGCGATGACGCCGACGGTGACGGTCATAGGCCAGAGTGTGGTCCATCCTGAGGCGAGGAGGCGCATCCGTGGAAGACCAACCGCCCGTCGTGTTGTCGATCGCCGGCGCGGATTCGAGTGGTGGTGCCGGCCTGCACGCAGACGTCAGAACCCTCTCCGCTCACGGGGTTCACTGTGCGACCGCGGTGACGCTCGTCTCCGCGCAGAACACCGCCGAGTTCCGATCCGCGGTGCCGATGCCGCCGGGGATGGTGCTCAGCCAGGTCGAGGCGGTTCTGGCGGACTTGGCGGTCGCGGCGACCAAGACCGGGCTGCTCTTCACCGAGGCGAACGTGAACGCCGTCGCGGCGATCGCCGAGCACGGGCGGCTTCCTCTCTTGGTGGTCGATCCGGTGATGGTCGGGATGCAGGGAACCAGCCTCTACGACAGTGACACTGAGCGGCTGATCGCGGATCGTCTGGTTCCTCAGGCTCGGGTCATCACACCCAACCACATCGAGGCCGGCCTGCTCGTGGGCCGCGAGCTCGGTGACGATCTCGGTGAGTTGACCGAAGCGGCCCTCGAGCTCGCTGGGTCCGGGCCGGAAGCGGTGATCATCTCGGGTGGTCGGCGCTCTGCGGTCGGTGCCGGTGCCCGTGCGAGCGACGTGTGCGTGATCGGCGATGAAACCCTTGTACTCGAGGCCCCGTGGGTCGACACCCCCAACGTTCGCGGATCGGGGGACACGCTCTCCGCGGCCATCGCCGCGCGGCTCGCGATCGGTCAGTCGGTGGTCGACGCCGTTCGAGGGGCCCACGCCTACACGGCCGGAGCACTGCAGCGAGGTGCGCGCTGGCGTCTCGGCGCGGGTCAGGGTCCCCTCGGCCATTTCGAGCCCGGACGACTCTGACGTCGGCGGGGTCCGGGGCACGGCGCCCGCATACAATCGAAGGGTTCGGTGTGTGCGAATGGGGAGCGAGCGATGACTCGTGAGCAATGGCAGTCGGCCTATGAGGCGGGGCGGATCCGCGACGTCGACTACGAGACGATGAGCGGGGTTCCCGTCGAGCCGCTGTACGCGCCCGCCGATGGCGAGGTCGACGACAGGATCGGTTGGCCGGGCCAGTACCCCTACACCCGTGGTGTGCACCCCAGCGGGTACCGCGGGCGCCTCTGGACGATGCGTATGTTCGCCGGGTTCGGCACGCCTGAGGACACCAACGCGCGTTTCAAAGAGATCCTCGAAGCCGGTGGTGGAGGGCTCTCCACGGCCTTCGACATGCCGACCCTCATGGGACTGGACTCCGACGACGTGTTGTCGATCGGCGAGGTCGGTCGCTGCGGTGTGGCGGTCGACACCATCGCCGACATGGAGACGCTCTACGGCGGGATCGATCTCGAGAGCACCACCACCTCGATGACCATCAACGGCCCCGCCGCCGTCATCTGGGCGATGTTCGTGGCCAACGCCGAGAACCAAGGCGCCGATCGCGCCAAGGTCGGCGGCACCCTGCAGAACGACATCCTGAAGGAGTATCAGGCGCAGAAGGAGTGGGTGTTCCCACCGCGTCCCTCGATGCGGCTGGTGGCCGACACGATCGAGTTCGCCTCCAACGAGATGCCCCGCTGGAACTCCGTGTCGATCAGCGGCTACCACATCCGCGAAGCTGGCTCGACCGCGGCGCAGGAGCTGGCCTTCACGCTCGCCAACGGCTTCGCCTACGTCGAGGCGGCGATGGAGCGTGGGCTCGACGTCGACGAGTTCGCGCCCCGCCTCAGCTTCTTCTTCAACGCGCACATCGACTTCTTCGAGGAGATCGCCAAGTACCGGGCTGCCCGGCGCATCTGGGCCCGCTGGCTGAAGGAGCGCTACGGCGCACAGGACGAGCGCTCGATGATGTTGCGGTTCCACACCCAGACCGCCGGAGTCTCGCTCACCGCTCAGCAGCCCGAGATCAACGTCGCTCGCACAGCGATCGAGGCGCTGGCCGGTGTCCTCGGCGGAACGCAGAGCCTGCACACCAACTCGATGGACGAGGCGCTCGCGCTCCCCACCGAGAAGGCGGCGCGCATCGCGCTGCGCACCCAGCAGATCGTGGCCCACGAGACCGGCGTCACCAACGTGGTGGACCCGCTCGGCGGGAGCTGGTTCGTGGAGGAGCTCACCGACCGCCTCGAGGAGGAGGCGGAGGCGATGTTCGCTCACATCGACTCCAACGGCGACGGCTCCATGCTGGAGGGCGCGTTCCGCCTCATCGACGAGGGCTGGTACCAGGGCGGCATCGCGGATGCGGCCTACGACTTCGAGAAGAAGATCAACGCGGGACGGCGCGTCGTCGTCGGCGTGAGCGACTTCACCGAAGGCAACGAGGAGGACGAGATCGACCTCCTCAAGATCACCAACGAGGACGAGCAACGGCAGATCAAGCGGCTTCAGCAGGTGAAGGCTGATCGGAGCCAGGCCGCAGTCGACGATGCTCTCGTCGCCCTTCGGCGGGCCGCGGAGACCGATGCCAACCTGATGCCGCACCTGATCGACACGGTCCAGAGCTACGCAACGGTCGGCGAGATCATCAACACGCTGGCGGACGTGTTCGGTCGCTACCAGGAGCGCCCGTTCATCTAAGGGGTCACTCGATCCGTGGCGCCGCCGCCACGATGAGAGTTCGCATGGCGGCTCCGACTAAGTTGAGGCCCTTCACGCGCGCAAGGGGGTAGGCCGCCGTTGAAACCGCTCGGCATCCTCATCGGATTCGCGGCGCTTCTGGTGGCCTGCGGAGGCGGCAGTGACCAGACCGCCATGGAGCGAGAGCTCCAGAACGCCCTGGCGGGTGAGCTGACGCCTGTCGAGATCAGGGACGTTGCGTGCCCCGAGGACGTGGAGCTGGCACCGGAATCCGTGTTCCTGTGCGGAGCAGAGGTCGCCGACTCGTACTACGAGGTGCAGGTCACGGTGATCGATGCACAGGGTCGGTTCGAGTACGAACGACGGCACGCGGTGCTCAACGTGGTCAACACGGAGCTGCAGATCGAAGCAGAGGTCACCTCAGCGCTCGGCTTCGAGGTGGTCACCAACTGCGGCGACAACGAGTACCTGGTCGTCTCGGTCGGCAACACCTTCCAGTGCACCCTCACTCGCGAATCCGACGGCGCTCAGCGCAACGTCGAGGTCCAGGTCGAGAACGCCGACCAGGTGATCAGCTGGCTGCTGCTCCCGAGCTGAATCGGGCGACACCGTGGCGCTTCTGCTCGACGTCGACGGGCTGACCGCGTTCCATCCGACCAAGCCGCTCTTCGGCGACCTGTCGTTCACGGTGTCCGATGGCGAGTGCGTCGGCGTGGTCGGAATCAACGGGTCGGGGAAGTCGACGCTCCTCCGCCTGCTGGCAGGGACGGAGACCCCTCAGGGTGGGGAGGTGCGCCGCAAGAGGGACCTGCGCATCGCGACCATGTCGCAGCGTCCGGATCATGCCGGGCGCACCGTCGCCGACGTCGTTGGTGACGAGTGGAGAGCCAAAGCGGCCATCGACCGGTTGGGGTTGGCGGGCCTCGACGATCGGCTCGTCGACCAGCTCTCCGGTGGTCAGGCCCGGCGGGTCGCGCTCGCGGCGGCGCTGGTCGACGACACAGCGGAGTTGCTGGTGCTCGACGAGCCCACCAACCACCTCGACATCGAGGGCATCGACTTCGTGCGGGGCGTTCTCGCCGAACATCGCGGCGGGGTGATTCTCGTCACCCACGACCGGCACCTGCTCGAGAGCGTCGCGACTCGGGTCGTCGGGCTTTCGCGGGATCGCTGTCTCGTCACCGAGGGCGCATACAGCGACCACCTCGACGCAGTCGCAGAAGCGCTCGCCCAGGACGACCGCGCCGAGGCGACGCGCCGGATCCTGGCTCGCCGGGAACTCGAGTGGCTGCGACGCGGCGCTCGCGCCCGCCGTCGCAAGCCGAAGGCGCGCCTGGCGGTCGCCCACCGGACGCTGACCGAGCCGGACCGTCACGACGATCGATCCGAGCCCCTTGCACTTCGTGAGTTCGAAAGCTCCCGCCTCGGCAAGCGGGTGATCGATCTGATCGGAGTGAGCGGGGCCCACGACGACGGGGTGCCGCTGTTCGAGGGTGTCGATCTTCTGCTCGATCCACGGGCCCGCCTGGGAGTCATCGGCCCCAACGGTGCCGGGAAGACGACTTTTCTCGACGTGTTGGCGGGTCGCCGTCCGCCGCTCGAGGGGACGGTCGAACGGGGCACCACAGTTCAGATCGGCTACTTCGATCAGCGCGGTATCGAACTCGACCCGACCTGGACCGTCTCCGATGTCGTCGCAGGTCGCGGCAACGGACTCGAGCATCGTCAGGTCGCACTGCTCGAGCGATTCTGGTTCGAGCCGGCCACCCACCGCGCACCGATCTCGACCCTGTCGGGCGGCGAACAGCGCCGCCTCCAGCTGCTTGCGCTGCTCGCCGCGGAACCCAACGTTCTGCTACTGGACGAGCCGACGAACGACCTGGACCTCGACACGCTTCGTGCCCTCGAAGCCTGGCTCGACGACTTCGACGGCGCTGTGGTCGCCGTCACCCACGACCGGGCGTTCCTGGAGCGGGTGGTCGAGCACGTGACCGCCATCCGCGAGGGGGAACTCGAGATCCTCGGTGCTGGCGATGCGGTGTGGGAGCGCGCGCGAACCACGACCCGTGCAGGCGAGCCCACGACGGCCGGCCCTCCGACCGACACTGCTGCGGCTGAGGCCTCTCCGCCCAAGCCGCGGTCGGCCAGCACATTGCGACACGCAATGTCCCGGGTGGAGGCCGACCTGTCCGAAGCGCAAGCGCGGCGAGACGTCCTCGATGCGCGACTCGCGGAGACCGCCGACCACGCCGAGCTCGCAGAGCTCGGGAGTGCACTCGCCGAGGCCACTCGTGAGCTGGAGGAGATCGAGGAGCGCTGGCTCGAGCTGGCCGCCGAAGCCGAGGCAGGTGCGGCGGGATCGGAGAGCTAGGGCCCCCGACCGCGGTGGACCTAGTCTGGCCTCGTGGCTCGCTCATCCCACGACCGATCCGGACAGCTCCGACCTCTTCGGGAGCGCAACCCGATGGCGTATTGGACCGCGGTCGTCGTGGTGGCCGCGATGCTGGCGACCGGTTTCGCCGCACTCGCCTCGCTGCTGTGAGCCGTCGGTGACCGAGGTTCACGAAGCCGCATTCGAGGACCTCTCCACCACGACGTTGTACGAGATCCTGCGATTGCGGGTCGACGTGTTCGTCGTCGAACAGGACTGCGCGTATCCCGAGCTCGACGGTCTCGACGAGGGCGCGCGCCACTACTGGATCCGCGATGGCGAAGCGATCGGTGCCTATCTGCGGGTGATCGATGACGGAAACGAGAGGCGGATCACCCGGGTGGTGACCCGGGTGGAGTCGAGGGCGAACAAGCTTGCCCGCACTCTCATGGAGCATGTCCTCGCGACTACCCACGCACCGTGGGTCCTCTCGGCCCAGACCTACCTACGCGGCTGGTATGCAGGCTTCGGCTTCGTGGAGGTCGGCGAGGACTACGTCGAGGACGGCATCCCGCACATCGACATGCGGCGCGACGTCTGAGTTGATGCCCGTCGGTCAGGCGGCGTCTTCGAGCTCGTCGTGGATCATGCCCACGACCGTTTCGCCCGGGTCGAGCTGCCCGGCCAACGAGCCGCCCCAGGTGGCGTCGCCGAAGGTGAAGATGCCGCCGTCCTCTGCTGCGAGCCAGTAGCCGTATCCGGTCGGGCTCGCGGCCATGCCGACGATCGGCTGGTTGAGCGCGATGTTTCCGGTGGAGCCGTGGTAGGTGGCGTCGCCGAAGGTGAAGATCCCGCCGTCGCGAGCCACGAGCCAGTAGCCGTTGCCCGTGGGGGTGGAGGCCATGCCGACGATCGGCTGGTTGAGCGCGATGTTTCCGGTGGAGCCGTGGTAG
>CAYUBX010000011.1:0-16275 GCA_964443165.1 uncultured Acidimicrobiales bacterium | reverse complement strand
CTAAAAATGTTGGGTAAGTTCTACATCGCCCCTACTTCTACATCGCCCCTACTTAAAGGGCCCTTGCCCTTAAGGACCCTACCGGGCCGTTTAGACCCTTAAGGGCCTTATAGGACCGGGCCAGGGCCAGTGGGGTCCCGGCCCGGGCCAGGACAGGTCCGGGCAGGGACAGGGTGAGGGCCAGGGCGAGGATGGTTTTCCCTGACCCGGTCGGAGCCCGACCACAGATGTCGCGGCCGGCGAGCGCATCCTCGATCGTCGCGCGCTGAATCGGGAAGGGCTCGGTGATGCCGCGGCTCTCGAGAGCTCGACAGATATCGACCGGGACGCCCAGGTCGAAGAAGGTGGGGGACACCGGTGCTCAGTGCTTCTTGCCGAAGATGCCGGACGGTCGGGCTCGCTGTGGACAGCTCGGGCGCATCTCCGGCGCCGACCCGGGCGGCACCAGATCGGCACCTGTTCACTCAGCCTACCGGTGCGGTCGCGCGGAGCAGCCTCAGAAGAACGGGCCCACAACCGGCTCTGTCGGGCGCGCGGGACGGCTCGACGCCCGCGCATCGAGCGCCCGCATGGACCACATGCCGAGGATCGGTCCCGGCGCGAGCAGCAAGAAGGCCCATCCCCATCCGTGCGCATCGCGCACGACCGGCACCAGGAAGATCGTGAACACCGTGAGGACGAACCCGATTGCCAGCTGGAGCGTGAGGGCGGTACCGACGTAGCGCCGGTCCGTCACTTCGGTGACGATCGTGGAGCACTGCGCGCTGTCCGCGACGACCCAAAAGCCCCACACCAGCCCTGCTCCGACGACGATCGGAGTGGGGGCGTCCACCAGGAAGCCGATCGCGACGGCAGCCGTCCCCGACCACCGCATCGCCAGGCCGGCCGCCTCGTACCGACTTCGCCGATCGCTCAGCAACCCCGCGTAGACACAGCCGGAGGCACCGATCCCGATCACCGCGAATGCGGCCAGGCTGGAACCACGACCCGGGCCGTCGAAGGCGTCGCCGTAAAACGCAGCGATCCACGACCACATGGCGTACAGCTCCCACGTGTGCCCGAAGTATCCACTGCTCGCGAGCTGGAAGTCGCGGTTCGAGAGGATCCTGCCGACCTGAGTACGGTCGAAGACCGCGCCCGCGGTGAGATGCGGCCCGTCGACACCGAGCAGCTCGGCGATCAGTCCTCCGACCAGGGTGGTCGCCGAGGCGATGAGCAGGGTGATCTCCCAGTCGAGGCCACCCAGCCCGTTGATGAGGTGCGGAAGTGCGCTCCCCAGCGTCAGAGCACCCACCATCACACCGAGCGCGAACCCACGGCCTTTCACGAACCAGCTCGACATCGCCTTCAGCGCGGGTGGGTACACCGCGGCGAGGCACGCCCCGGTGAGGAAGCGGAGCACCACGGCAGGACCGAAGCCGTCCGCAACGACGACGGCGCCGTTGGCGGCCGCAGCGCCGACTGCGCCGACGAGAACGAGGCGGCGCGGGGCACCCGGTCGGCGAGGTTGGTGAGCGACGACGCGACCGCCCCGACGACGAACCCCTGCTGGACCACGATCGTGAGCCTGCTCGCTTCGTTCCGGTCGAGGCCCCAGTCGATGCGGAGCTGCCCGAGAACAGCGGCCGTCGAGAACCAGGTCGACATCGACAGCACCATCGCAGTCGCCAAGATGGCGAGCTGCCGTCGCGCCTCGGGCGCGATTCGCTCAGGCACCAGACGGCCCGCCGACACGGCCGAGCTCGCGATTGCGCAGCGCGAGGAGCGCCGAGGCCAACGCGAGGATGAGAAGTGTCGCCCACGCCAGGTCGTACCGCCCGGTGAGCTCCTCGATCAGTCCCGGATACACGCCGCCGATGCTGAGGCCGATCATGAACCCGAACACCACAACGCCGCTCGCCCTCCCAGCGAGAGCGGCGGGGACACCGGCGATCACCGCGAGCATGGCGACGGCGTTCCACGAGTTGAGGCCGAGCGACCCCACAACCGCCATCACCCACAGCATCCCCGTGCCCACTGGCACTGCGAGGAGCATGAGGCCCAGTGCTCCCGCGGCGAGCGCCGACTGGATCGCGAGCGCGAGCGACGGGAGGATCTGCGACTCGCTCAACCGACCCCAGAGGATCCGGGTGACGATCGCGAGGCCGCCGAGAAGGGCGGACACCATGCCCGCCTCGAAGTTCGACATCCCGAGCTGGTCCTCCGCGAACAGAGGGAGGAACCGCCCTGTCCCACCGACCACGATTCCCATCATCAATGCATAGACGGTGAGGAGCCAGATGGATCGTGGGAGCGAGCCGCTCGCGGCGTCGCCGGAACGGGCTCCATCGTGGGTGTCGCGGGGCCCGTCAGGGCCAAGGAAGACGAGCGCAATGACCGCCGTCGCTGCTGACGCGATGGCGTAGACCACCATTCCGGTACGCCAGCTCGACGCCGACGCGATGCTCGGAAGCGTCGCTCCCGCAAGGAAACCGCCCAGCTGCACACCGGACTGCTTGATGCCCGTGAGTGTCCCTCGATTGCCCGCAGGAACTCGTTCGGCGATCAGCTTGTTCGTCGCCGGGTTGCACCACCCCTGGCACAGGCCCGAGAACGCGCACGACAAGAACAGCACCCACGCGCTGTTGGCTGCCGCGGTGATCAACATGCCGATCGAGGCGATCGCCATCACCAGGACGACCGAAGGCTTGGGACCGATGACATCAGTGACCCGACCGGACCTCGGCGCGAACAGCGCTCCCACCACCGTGTTTGTCGTCGCGACCGCACCGAAGAGCAGGGCCGTCATCCCCAGATCGTCCGTGAGGTCGTCCGCCACGATGGCGAGCGCGACGATCTGGAACGCCCCCATCGTCATCGTCATGACGAGAACGAACCCCAGGACCATGGAGGTCAGGCGGCCAGGCGCCGATCCTGGGGGGTGAGGCACTCGCGCACCCTAGTGTGCTGGACACTCGACTCGACCGGGAGGCCATGTGAAGACCGAGACGCTGCTCCCCCTGGGCAAGCTCGATCCCGGCCTTCGCGAACCCGAGACGCCTCTCGACGTCCGAACGGTCGCGACGGCAGCGGCGCAAGTGGAGGAACTCGGGTACGACGCGCTGGTCGTGGAGGAGACCAAGGACGATCCGTACCAGCTGCTCGCCCTCGCCTCCGCCACCACGACGACCCTCGGGCTCGGCACCTCCGTTGCCATGGCCTTTCCCCGCTCCCCCACCATCACCGCCATGTCGGCATGGACGCTGCAGAAGGCATCCGGGGGTCGGGCGATCCTCGGGCTCGGCTCACAGGTGCGTGGTCACATCCGCCGACGCTTCGGCATGGAATGGACTGCGCCGGCACCGCGGATGCGCGACTACATCTTGGCGACGCGGGCGGTGTGGAGATGCTGGCAAGATCGCGTTCCGCTCGAGCACGACGGCGATCACTACAAGCTCGACCTGATGGTGCCGCTCTTCGATCCCGGCCCCATCGAACACCCGGAGATCCCGGTCCACATCGCGGCGATCAACCCCAACATGTGCGCGGTCGCCGGAGAGGTAGCCGACGGCATCCGTCTCCACCCGGTCTGCTCGCCGAAGTACATCGACGAGGTGATGCTTCCGGCCGTCGAGCGCGGCGCCGCTCGCTCCGAGCGCGATCCGGGGGAGGTCGACTGGTGTATGAAGCCACTCGTCGCGACCGCTCCCGACGACGTCGCTCTCGAGAAAGTCGCCGAAACGGTGCGGGCGCGGGTCGGTTTCTATCTCTCCACACCGGCGTACCGCCCGGCCTTCGAGGTACATGACTGGCGCGACCTCGCCGAAGAGGCCACGGTCTTCTCGCGCGAGCAGCGGTGGGAGGAGATCCCCCAACTCGTGCACGACGAGATGCTTCACACCATCGCCACGGTGGGTACCTACGACGGGATCGGCGGCAAGCTCGTCGACAAGTACGGGCATGTGATCGACCGGATCGAGTTCAGCACGCCGGTGAACACCCCCGACGACGCCACCCAGCTCACCCAGATCCTGCAGACGATTCAGAAAGGCTGACCATGGGGATTCTCGACTCGAAAGTGGCCATCATCACCGGCGGCGCCCGGGGCCAGGGAGCCGTCGAAGGGCAGCTCTTCGCTGACGCCGGCGCGACGGTGGTCCTGACCGACGTTCTCGACGAGGCCGGCGAGCAGACCGCCGGCGAACTCGGGTGCGACTACCTCCACCACGACGTGGCAAGCGAGTCGGACTGGGACAGCGTCGTCGCCGACGTCGTCGAACGCCACGGGCGCATCGATGTGCTCGTCAACAACGCGGGGATCTTCGAAAACACCTCGATGATGGCGACCTCGGTCGACCTGTTCCGCCGCATGATGGACATCAACGCCCTCGGCGTCTTCCTCGGAATGCAGAAGGTCGGCGCCGTCATGGCCGAGCAGGGATCGGGCTCGATCGTCAACATCAGCTCGGTGGCGGGGCTGATGGGCACGCCCACCTCGTTCGCCTACGGCGCCTCGAAGTGGGCGGTTCGCGGCATGACCAAGTCGGCCGCCAAGGACTTGGGGCGACGCGGCGTCCGGGTCAACTCCGTGCATCCGGGGTGGATCGACACCGACATGCTCGCCCAGGTCCACGACTTCCACGACGAGAGCGACCGCACCTCTCGCATGCTCCGCACGCTGCCACTCGGCCGGGTCGCCGAGCCCGACGAGGTGGGCAAGGTCGTCGTGTTCCTCGCGTCGGAGGAGTCGAGCTACTGCACCGGCCAGGAGTTCACGGTCGACGGCGGCATGTACGGCTGAAACTCAAGGTTGAGTCACTTTGGTGTCTGACACCGAAGTGACTCAACTTCGGGACTCTGTTCGGACCGGGATCAGAGCATCTCGAGAAGAATCCCCGTCAGCGCATCCGGACAGGTGATGTGGGGGTTGTGGCTGGCGTCGATCACCCGGTGCTGCCACGCCGGGTCGGCCTGCGCTCGCTCACTGAACTGGCGGAACACGTCACCGGGCGCTGCTCGCGAGCAGTAGATGTACGAGCGCGAAATGTGCGACGTGTCATTCTGCAGACGGATCGGCTCGGTGAAAGTGCCGAGCGGCTGATCGCGGCGACGACCGGACACCCAGGCCAGATCCTCCGCTGACGTGTCATCCGGCGAGGGGTTGGGCGCCACCCGCCAGCTATCTCCTTCGGCAGCGCGTTCCTGGATCGACATCGCCACCGCGGGACCGGCGAGGTCGAGCAACGTCTGGCCGTTCTCGGGAACGAAGGCGTCGAGGTAGGTGATCGCCCGGACCCGGTCGGGCGCGCGATCGCACACCCCGGTGCCCACCATGCCTCCGTAGCTGTGAGCGAGGATCGTCACGTCGTGGAGATCCTCGTAGTGGAGCACCGCGACCACGTCCTCGATGTGCGTCTCGAGGGTGATGCCCTCATGGGCGAGGTGCGACCTCTCGCCGACCCCTGTGTACGTCGGCGTCCACAGGTCGATGCCATGCAGGGCGAGCCGAGCCCGCATCTTCTTCCACACCCACCCCGCAGACCATGCACCATGGGTGACTACCGCTGTCCGTCGATCGCTCATGAGAAGAAGTCTGCCCGGGCCGGCTGCGCGAAGTTGAGCAACCTCGGTGTCTGACACCGAAGTTGCTCAACTGTCCCGGAGCGCGCCAACGAGCCCGGCGGAGGGAGTCGCCGGGCTCGTTGTGGGTCGCTGGCTGGGAGGAAACCAGCGGTTGGGTTGTCAGGGCGGGTGGGTCGGGTCGCGGGAACTACGGCTCGACAGCTGTGGACTCCGCGTCGGCCTCGCTCACCGAGCGGGTCGCTCGGAGGTGACCCGCTCGGTGATCCGCTCTTCGAGATCCTCGATCGAGAAGTCGTCGGGAAGCTCCCGGCCGCTCTCCTCGATGCGGTTCTCGATGTCATCCACGATCGTCGACACGAGGTCCTCGAGCGATACGCCCTGGCCCTCAGCCACGTCGGCGAGGGTCTGTCCCTCGCGCAGTGCGTCGCGGATCTCGTCACCTTCGAGGCCGAGCAGGGACTCGACCGCCTCGGACGAGCCACGGAGGCCGCGGTGATGGCCGGGGCCGCGGCGCCTGAAGTCACCCTCGCCGTTCGCAGCTGCGGTGAGCCGCTCGGTGAGAGCTTCGGCATCGAAGTTCTCCTTGCCCGCCTCGTCGGCCCTCGCCTGCGCTTCGGCGACGAGGTCGGCGATGATCTGGTCGATGTCGGCGCCGTTCTCGGCGGCGACTTCGGCGACCGTCTGGCCGTTCATCACGGCGTCCTTCAGCTCCGACGACTCGATGCCGATCGCCTCGGCGACGGCTCCGAAGAGCTTGGGTCCGCGATGGCCGCGGCACCCGCTCTCCTCGGTGGTCGAATCCTCGGCGGTGGTGTCCTCGTCAGCGGTCTGAGCCGACGCAACGCTCACGCCAGTAACGGCCAGGGCCGGAACCGCCAGGGCTGCCATCCACTTCTTGCTCATCGATCTCGCTCCTTATCTCGGTAGGGGGTTGCTCATCGACACAGATCACGATGACGCCGCTCCCTAAGAGTGTTGTGAGCGAGAGATGAGAAAAAGATGAGGAAGGTGGGCGACCCGGTGCGTGAGAGAAACCGGGATGAAGAACCCGCGGCCCGGCGCTGCCGAACGAGCCGGCAAACCGGGGTGACCGAGCGCGGCTCGGACTCGGTGGCCGGAACGGCCCGAGAGGAGCGGGAGAGTCAGCCAGCCTCTGAGTGGGTCACGGGTTGTTCACCCATCCACTCGCGAAGGGTGTTCTTGAGCTTGGTCTGCTGGATGAACAGGTCGTGCTCCGGTCCGGCGTCGAGTTCGGACTGGGGGGCCTTCAGGTAGAAGGACAACCACTCCTGCACACCGGACTCGCCGGCCCGGTGGGCGAGGTCCATGAAGAGGGCCAGGTCGAGGACGATCGGGGCGGCGAGGATCGAGTCGCGGCACAGGAAGTCGATCTTGATCTGCATCGGGTAGCCGAGCCACCCGTAGATGTCGATGTTGTCCCAGCCTTCCTTGTTGTCACCGCGAGGCGGGTAGTAGTTGATCCGCACGACGTGGTCGATGTTGCCGTAGAGGTCGGGGTAGGTCTCGGGCTGCAGGATCGTGTCGAGCACGCCGAGCTTGGAGACCTCCTTGGTCTTGAAGTTCTCCGGATCGTCGAGGACCTCACCGTCGCGGTTTCCGAGGATGTTGGTGGAGTACCAGCCACGCAGGCCGAGCATCCGCGCCTTCAGCCCGGGGGCGAGAAGGGTCTTCATCAAGGTTTGGCCCGTCTTGAAGTCCTTTCCGGCGATCGGCACGCCCCGCGCTCGCGACAACTCGATCATCGCCGGGATGTCGACGCTCAGGTTGGGGGCGCCGTTGGCGAAGGGCACGTCGCTCATCAACGCGGCGTACGCGTAGATCTGGCTGGGCGAGATGTCGGGGTGGTCGGTCGTGAGACCTTCCTCGAAGCTGGCGACCGTCTGGTGGACGTCGCTCTCCTCCTGGTACGCCTCGGTCGAGCCACACCACACCATCACCACGCGCGAGCAGTCGTTTTCCTCACGGAACCGGGCGATGTCGTCCATGAGCGCCTGCGCCTGCTCCGCCTTGGAGGTGAGCCGCTTCACCCGGGTGCCATCGAGCTTCTTCACCCATCGCTGGTCGAACACGGCGTCCATCGCGACGATGCCCTCGAGCTCGCTCGAGATGGTGCCGAGATCTCGATCCTCGAGCACGCCGGCGGCGCGGGCGCCTTCGAGCGCGTTGGGGGTGATGGGGTCCCACCCGCCGAAGACGATGTCGTCGAGTTCCGCGAGCGGCACAAAGTCCTTGATGAGGGGGTTGCGCCCGTCCTCGCGGGTGCCGAGCCGGATGTGGGCCATCTGCGAGATCGAACCGATCGGCGTAGCGAGGCCCTGGCGGGCGGCGATCACGCCGGCCATGAATGTGGTGGCCACCGCCCCCATCCCGGGGGTGAGGATGCCGAGCTTGCCGTCGGCGGGTGCAATGTCGAGTGCCATGCTGACGACGATAAGAGTTACTGGATTCGCTTACCATATAGATCAGCATCTCTGATGTATTGACCAGCGATCGTGAACAGCACACCCCCCGCCCATCTCCCCAACATCACGGTGGCCCAACTGCAGTACCTCGTGACCGCCGTGGACTCCCCCACCTGGGCGGAGGCGGCGGTGCGGCTCGGGGTCACCCAGTCCGCGCTGAGCCAGGGCCTCGCCGAACTCCAAAGACGGGTAGGGGTGGCGCTGTTCGACCGAGACGGCAGGCGTCGGGTGCCCTCCGCTGCGGCCGAACCGGTGATCGACCACGCCAGGCGGGTGCTCGCCCAGACCGCCGATCTCGTGCTGTGGGCCGACGGCATCCGCGCGGGCTCGACCGGTCGGGTGAGGGTCGGAATGATCGACGCTGCGGCGGTCGACCACTTCGGCGAGGCGCTTCGGCGCTTTCGCGCCGCGGCACACGACGTGGAGTTGCATCTGACGGTCGCCCCATCGAGCCAGCTCGTAGCGAGCCTGAGCCGGGGCGAGCTCGATCTCGCGGTGTGCGTTGACCCAGGGCGCGACGAGCTCGTCACCCGCCACCTGCTCACCGAGCCACTGCTCGCCTACCCGCCGCCGGATGTCTCGCCGAAGGTCACGGCGGACTGGGGTCCGTGGGTCTCGTTCCCCGGCGGGTCGGTGACCCGCGATCTCATCGCCGCCGCGCTCCGAGGGCGAGGCGTCGACTTCGACGTCGTCGCCGAATCGCACCAGCCAGAGGTTCTGCGGGAGATGGTGCGGCTGGGCCTGGGGTGGACGGTGCTTCCCCCGGTTCATGCCGAACGAGAGCCTCATCCGCTGCGCCCGATCGACGACCGCCCGATCACCACGCGGGACCTCGTCGTCGCGACCCGGGCCGGTGCACTCCCCAACGCCGCCGCAGATCAGCTGGTGGAGGAGCTCGAACATGACGTCTGAGCCGCACATTGGGACGCTCAACGAGCGAAGCCTCCACCGCGCGCTCAAGGAGTGGTTGGCTCAGCCGGGCGACCGGTTCGAGGTGCCGATCGACGGCTTCGTGATCGACGTCGTGCGCGGCGAGACCCTGATCGAGATCCAGACGGGGTCGATCGGCGCGATGGGCCGCAAGCTCGACCGGCTTCTCGGCGACCACGAGATGCAGATCGTGGTCCCGCTGGCCGCGGTTCGCTGGCTGGAGCAGCCGGGGAAGAAGACGCGACGGTCACCGAAGAAGGCGACCAAGTGGAACCTCTTCGACGAACTCGTCCGTATCCCCACACTCCTCGACCACCCATCCCTCGAGATCGAGGTGGTTCTGGTGGAGGAGACCGAGGTGAGGTCCTCCAGCGACCTGGTGTCGCGGGGCCGACGAGGTCGGGCGGTCGACCGTCGACTCGAGGCGGTCCTGGAGAGCCACGTGTTCACGTCTGCAGAGCAACTGCTCGAGGTGATTCCGCCCGAGCTCGCCAACCCCTTCACGACCGCCGAGCTGGCGGCGTCAGCGGGCCTGTCCCGAGATCTGGCCCAACGGGCCTGCTACGTGATGCGCCACTGCGGTTTGGTCTCCGAAGTGGGACGGACCAAGGCCGGGGTGCAGTACCGCCGCTGACTCAGGCGACCGCGCGGTCGGTGTGGCTCTCGAGCGCGTCGATCAACAGCGGATGGAGCGGTCTCGGAAAGTCGTGGCCCATGTCGCCGACCAACAGGAGGTGCGCCCCCGGGATCACCTCGGCCGTCCGGAGACCGCCCGACGGCATGATCAGCTCGTCATCTCGGCCGTGGATCACGAGAACGGGCAGTTCGACCTTCTCCAGCAGAGGCTCCCGATCGCCGGACGCACCGATCGCGCCGAGCTGCCGCATCGCCCCCTCTGGATAGAAGGAACGGTCGTAGGACGCCGCTGCACGACGACGCGCGTCGGCGAGATCGAAGTATCGCTTGGAGCTCCACACCGCCCAGTCGGCGGCACCATCGATGTACGCGTCCCGGTCAGCCGGCGGCGGAGCGAGCAAGGCCGCCATCGCTTGATCGGACGACTCGAAGTGATCCGGGTTGCCGGTGGCCGACATGATCGACGTCATCGAGAGCACGCGGGCCGGGTAGTGAGCCGCCATCTCCTGCACGATCATTCCGCCCATCGAAGCGCCGACGATGTGCGCCACGTCGATCCCGAGCGCATCGAGCAACCCGATGCCATCGGCGGCCATGTCCTGCAGGGAGTAGGGCGCGTCGGGCGGCTCGCCGTTGCCGTCTCGTGCCGCCATGAGCGCGATCATGTCGACGAGTTGACCGTCGAACTTGGTGCTCAGGCCGCAGTCGCGATTGTCGAAGCGGATGACGTGGCGTCCGCGTGCGGCGAGATCGACGCAGAATCGCTCGTCCCACGCCGTCATCTGCGCGGTGAATCCCTGCACCAGCAACACCGCAGGATCACCAGCGTCGCCGAACGTCTCGTAGCACAGCTCGATGCCGTTGGCGCGGGCGAAGGACTCGTTGGACACCGTGTCTCCGATCAGAGGGGGTTGCGAATGCTCAGGCGCGGGACGCGACGGGCGTGAACTCCGCTTGCATGTGCTTGACGCCGTGGATGAACGAGGACTGGAGCACATCGGGCTTTTCCACAGCGTGGATGTCGGGGAGCCGCTCGAACAACTCGCGGAACATCACCGTGATCTCTCGCCGAGCGAGGTGGGCGCCGAGGCAGAAGTGCGGGCCGGGGCCGCCGAAGCCGTACTGCGGGTTGGGGTCACGCAGGACGTCGAAACGCAGCGGGTCGATGAACACCGACGGATCGCGGTTGGCGGCGTAGTACCACATGCAGACCTTGTCACCGGCTGTGAGCTCCTGGCCCGAGAGGACCGTGTCCTCGAGAACCGTGCGGCGCATATAGGTGACGGGGCTGGCGAGCCGCACGATCTCTTCGACGGCGGTCGGTGCGACACTCTCGAAGTCAGCCGCCCAGATCGCCCGCTGGTCGGGGTTCTTGGTGAGGAGGTCGAGACCCCAACTGATCGCGTTGCGGGTCGTCTCGTTGCCAGCGACGACCAAGAGGATGAAGAAGCTGGCGAGATCCGAGGCGGACAGCTGATCGTCTTCGAGTTCGGCGTTGACGAGCACGCTCGTGAGGTCGCGCCCCTCACCCCCCTTCTTCGTCTCCGCGACCTCACCCATGAGGGCCTGGAGATCTCCGCCGGCGGTGAGGAGGGCGGTAATGAAGTCGACATCGTCCTCCTGGAACTCGGGGTCCGAGATCCCGAGGATGACGTTGGTGTTGCGGAACACCATGTCGTACTGCGAGTCGGGGATGCCCATCAGATCGCACACGATCTTGAGCGGCAGCGCCGAGGCGACCTCGGTCACGAAGTCGACGCTGCCCTTCTCGCACACGTCGTCGACGATGTCTTTGGCGATGACCTGGACCGACTCCTCCAGAGAGCGAAGCATCTTGGGTGTAAAGCCCTTGGCCACCAGGCGCCGCAGGTTGGCGTGGCGGGGGTCGTCCATCACGATCATCGAGCTGAAGAACTCTAGGAACTCCGGCGGGATGTCCTGCACGGTGATGCCGTCGGCCGAGCTGTAGACCTGCGCATTGCGCGACACCTCGGCGATGTCCGCGTGCCGGGTGACCGACCAGTATCCGGGACCGACGGGGAACGGGTTGTTCTCCACCTCGACCTCTTCGAACCAATCGAGTGGAGCCTCGACGTGAAGGCGAGCGATCTCGGAATCGATCTCGGCGAGCGGTCGAAGCCAGAACTCGTTCTCGACGAGGTTGCTGTGGGTCGTGTTCCAGCTGCGCATCCCCGAAGGTTAACCGGCCGGTGAACACCCCCAGCCACACGGGCGAACGCCGGGGAGGTCTGCGAGCATGGGTCCTGTGACCGAACACGCCGTTGCGCCCGACAGCCCGTCGGACATCGTCGATCGCTACACCGAGGAGCTCTACCACCGCCGCAATCTCGATGCGGTGGACGAGCTGGTCGCCGACCCGATGGTGCGACACGAACCCTCGGGCCAGCGCATCGTTCTGACCCGCGAAGAGGTGAAGCAACGCACGGCGGCATTCCACGCACAGTTCAGGTCGATGCGGTTCACCACTCGGGTCGCCGTCGACGACGGACTCCGCGTGGCGTCGGCCTACGAGGCAGACCTGGTGGACGACGACGGCGACGTCCACACCATCTCGGGTGTCGAGATCTTCGAGGTCCGCGACGGTCAGATCATCGAGGTGTGGAACCCGCCCGCCGGCGACGGGTCGTGGGGGTGACGTGGCGCTCGACTACGTGATCCACGGCGCCGGCGCGATCGGAAGCGTGATCGGTGCCCGACTCGTCCAGGCGGGCTGCGACGTGGGCCTGGTGGCCCGCGGTGCCCACCTGGAGGCGCTCGAGGCCGAGGGTCTGACTGTGGAGGGGCAGACCGAGGGCCGGTTCGACCTTCCTGCGGCAGGGTCCACTCACGATCTCGACGTCGACGACGGGACGCGCATCGTGTTGGCGATGAAGTCGGGCGACACGCCGGCGGCGCTCGAGGCCCATGCCGACCTCTACCGGGATCGCCCGATCCTGTGTGCACAGAACGGGGTGAGCAACGAGCAGTTGCTCCACGAGGATGGCCACGAGACCTACGGCTGCACCGTCATCATCGGCGCAGCGCTCCGCTCGCCCGGCGTCATCTGGCACAGCGGTGCCAAGAGCCTCACCATCGGTCGCTGGCCCACTGGGATCGACGACGTGTGCGAGGAGATGGCAGCCGATCTCGAACGGGGCGGACTGCGAGCACGCCTTCACGAACACGTGGAGTCCAACAAGTGGGGCAAGCTCGTGCGCAATCTGGGCAATGCGTACCTCGCGCTCACCGATCTTCCGACGCAGGAGGCGAGTTGTCTCCCGTCGGACCGCCAGTTCGCGGCAGACGTTCAGGAGGAGGCCGCCGACGCGCTGGACGCGGCTGGGATCGTCGTCGAGTCGACCGGCAAGCGAAACCTCCGGCAGCAGATCGATCACCTCCGCACCGATGGCGTCTGGGATCCCTTCGTCCGCGAAGACCCGACGGTCCGCTCCTACCCGAGCACCTGGCAGGACCTCACCGCCGGTCGGACCAACGTCGAGGTCGACCACTTCAACGGCGCGATCGTCCGGCTCGGCGAGGCACATGGCGTGGCCACTCCCCTCAACCGGACGCTGCGAGACCTCTGCGAAGACGCCGCGGCGCGCCAGCTCGGCCCGGGAACCGAGACCATCGAATCGCTACGCGCTGCCGCCGCGGCAGCGGGCTGATCACGGGCGACGGAACACCTCGACACGGCGATCGGTGTCGATCACCCGCGCTGCGACGCGGGTGACGTCGGCACGGGTGAGCTCGGCCGTGCCGACGTACTGCTCTCGCAGGGTCGTGGAGGCGTTGCCGCTCAATGCGAAGTCGAGAAGCTCGCGCTGGAGTGCGAAGTTGTTGATGAAGTCGAGGTCGGACTGCACCACCCCGTGCGCCGACTCGAACTGGTCCTGGGTCGGACCGTCGGCCGCGAGGGAGTCCAGCAGGTCGAGCGCGAGGGCATGCATCTCGTCAACCCGATCCGGATCGCCACTCACGCTGAGGACCAACTCCACGAGCGCATCCGGTTCGTCCAGTGCCTGCAGGAAGACCCGACCTCCCGAGTACGAAGCGCCGAGAGCCTCGCGGAGCTGCTCGACGAGGAGGTCGTTGATCAGGTTCTCCAGAACGGGCAGCGCGAAACGCGACGTCTGGTCGAGCGACACCTCCGCGGTCATCAGGAGATCGAACCCGGCGCCCGAGTCGTTGGTGCCCGCGTCGACCTCGCGGGCCACGATGCCGTCTGGCGGATCGGGCGACCGATCCTCCCACCGGTCGGGCGGACCACTCGGCAGCGATCCGATGTACGTGCGAGCGAGGTCTTCGACGACGTCGGCATCGACGTCACCCACGACCGCGATCACGAGATCGTCGACCTCGGCGAATCGCTCCATGTACATGGCCAGTGCATCCTCGGCGGTGAGCTGCTGCAGCTCGTCCGGCGTGGCGAGGATTCGCTGCCAGGGATCGCCGCCGTAACGGGCGTCAAGGAGCTCGACGAAGCTGGCGAACTCGGGGTTGGTCTGGGCTGCGCGCGCCTGGCCCTCCGCTCCTTCGATCGCTTCGGCGAACGGGCCCGGGTCGATGCGCGGCTCGGTCACGAGGAGATGTAGCAGGTGGAACATCAGCTCGAGATCGTCGACCGACGCACTCCCGAAGAAGCCCTCGACGGTCTCGTCGATGTACGGCGCCACGTCCACGACTGAGCCGGTGAGGAGGCGATCGAGGTCGACGGTGTCGAGATCGCCGACCCCCGACAGGCTGACCGCGTTCGTCGCAACTCCCGCGAGCGGCGCGTCACCTACGCCGAGCAGCGACCAACCGCCGCTGGCTTCCGCGAGGAGGTCGACCTGTCCAGCGGCGATCTCCGACGACCGGAAGAGGACACGCGCACCGTTGGCAAAACGCAACTCGACCGCGTCGAAATCATCGAGCCGCCGACGCTCGACCTCGTCGACGGCATCAGGAGCGGGTGGCAGCGCCCGATCGCCATCGGACTGTGTGCTCGCCGCCGCCGCGGTCTCCGCCGCGGCAATCGCCGCGCTCAACTCGCCCTCGGTAGGCAGCTCGGACGCGTCGGAACCAACGACGATCACCAGGGGCGCGTTCTCGGCCATCATTCGACGGAAGTGCTCGTCCATGACGTCTGCGTCGATGCCGTCGAGCACCGCGATCATCCGCTCGTGGGCCTGCTCCACCGACTCGACGGGATGATTCCCGAGAAAGTGCTCGACGAGGTCTGCGGCGAACTCGAAGTCCTGCCGCGTGCCCGCCGTGTCGAGCATCTGGTCGACGCCGGCACGGAGCGCCTCGACGGAGCGCTGGACCTCGTCATCACCGAAGCCCTCGATCTCCATCGCCCGGAGCTCGGCCAGGACCGCGGTGAGGCCGGCCGCCTCATCGTCGGCGACGAAGTTGAACCCGAAGAACCTCCGGGTTCTCGTGTAGTCGAAGGTGCTGACCGATGGGCGCACGATCGGCAGGATGCCTCTCGCGGCGCCGTCGTCGAGGCGCTGACGCACGAGACCTACCGCCACCTCGTCGAGGAGGAGCAATCGCTCGCCGCCGACAGTCCCGTGCGGCCACGACGGAAGGGTGAAGTCGAGCGAGACGTACGGCTCGGGGCCATCGGGGTGAACGATGACCTCGACGTGGGCCTCACCGAGCTGGCCGGCTTCGGACGGCTCCCAGATCCCGGCTTCCCCACGACCGGCGTTGTCCGAGAAACGATCGCGGATCTCGGACTCGAGACGTGAGGCAGGAAGATCACCCACGGCGATCACGGCCATCAACTCCGGCCGGTACCAGCGGTCGTAGAAGTCACGAACCTGCTCCGAGGTCGTGGCGATGATCGCTTCCTCCGATCCGATCGGGGCGCGATCCTCGTACGGAGAGTCGCGCGTATAGAGCTCGTCGAAACTCTGGAAGATGACGCCGTCCACGCTCTCGGCCCGCCCGCGGAATTCCTCCCGCACAACCCCGCGCTCCTCGATCGTGTCGCGCTCGGTCAACAACGCCCGCTCCGCCCACTCGTCGAGGATGCCGAACGCCTCGGTCACCGCGTCGTCGTCGGTTCGGGGAACGCTCAGGATGTAGACCGTCTCGTCGTAGCTCGTGTAGGCGTTGAGGTCGGCCCCGAACTCCGAACCGAAGCTGCGCAGAACATCGTTGAGCGTGTTGCGGGGGTAGGCCTCGGTGCCGTTGAACAGCATGTGTTCGGTGAAGTGGGCCAGGCCGCTCAGCGGCTCGTCTTCCTGGACGGAGCCCGCCCGGACAACGAGGCGTAGCTGGAGCTGTCCGCCCGGCGCGTCGTTGGACCGGACGTAGTAGGTCAGCCCGTTGTCGAGGACACCGCTGCGAATCGCATCGTCGCGAGCCAACGGCGTGGCATCGATCTCGAGCGTGTCCTCGCCGACGTCGAGGCT
The DNA here is from genome assembly GCA_964443165.1 of uncultured Acidimicrobiales bacterium. Lineage (GTDB taxonomy): Bacteria > Actinomycetota > Acidimicrobiia > Acidimicrobiales > Poriferisodalaceae > JAYPWI01. The sequence goes on along the minus strand of CAYUBX010000011.1, from coordinate 257 downwards.
GTCGGGGATGGCGTCGGACCCCGCCGCGGTCGTCGGTGATGTCGACTCCGTGGCCGACGTGGGCGGAGGCTCCGCGTCATCGCCCGAGCACGCCGTCGCGACGAGAACCACCGTGATGACGGCGCACCACCGGCGCAGAATGAGAGAACCGACCACTGGTGGTCAGTCGTCCGTCGCACCCACGGAGTTGAGGCATCGGCTGACCTCCAGCACCAAGGTGCCGGCGGCCGCGAGCCCGAGGCCCAGCAGCAGCAGGC
>CAYUBX010000010.1:0-16281 GCA_964443165.1 uncultured Acidimicrobiales bacterium | reverse complement strand
TCCATGCGCTGCTCGCTGTCGGCGAGCATCACCCCGCCGGTGATGTGGATGCCGCAGTCCTGGCCGGAGATCTCCTCGATCTCCTTGTACAGCCCGATGGTGTATTGCTGCAGCTTCGCCACGTTGGGGTCGCCGTTGAGGGTGTGCATGCCGCCGGCGCTGTGCCAGGTCGACCCTGCGGTGAGCTCGGTGCGCTCGAGGAGGACCACATCGGTCCAGCCGTTGCGAGTGAGGTGATACAGCACGCTGGCACCGACGACGCCGCCGCCCACCACGACAACCTGTGTCTGGGTCTTCATGCCTCGGTCTGCCTTTCGTTCTGCTGGGTCAGTAGTCGGTTTCGACGCCGCCCTCGGCGACCCGCCTGGCGACGAAGTCGTCGAGCTCGGCTCGACGGTCGGGGTCCATTGCGGGAGGCCGGTGTTCGGCCAACAGGTCGGCCACCAGCGCACGCGTGCGCTCGACGGCAGTGGGTGAGCCGGCCTCCGCCCACGACTCGTAGTTGCGCCAGTCCGAGACCATCGGCCTGAAGAACGCGTCGCGATAGCGGTCCTGGGTGTGTTGCACGCCGAAGAAGTGTCCCCCTGGGCCGACTTCGGCGATGGCGTCGAGCGCGAGTGATGCATCGTCGACCACGACCGGTTCGAGGAAGGTGCCCACCATCGAGATCAGGTCGGCATCGAGCACCATCTTCTCGAAGCTCGCCTGGAGGCCGCCTTCCATCCACCCGGCGCCGTGCCACACGATGTTGGCGCCACCCATGATCGCCCCCCACAACGAGAAGACCGACTCGTAGGCCGCCTGCGCATCGAGGCTGTTGGCTGAGTTCACGTTCGAGGATCGATAGGGCACTCTGTAGCGCCGGGCCAGCTGTCCACCGATCAGGGCCGCCTTCATGAACTCGGGGGTCCCGAACGCCGGCGCTCCTGACTGCATGTCGACGTTGCTGGTGAATCCGCCGTAGACCACGGGCGATCCCGCCCGGACGGCCTGGGTCAGGGCGATCCCGAAGAGCGCCTCAGCGTTCTGTTGGACGAGCGCTCCCGCCACGGTCACCGGCGCCATCGCACCGGCGAGGGTGAACGGGGTGAAGACGATGGCCTGATTCCTCGCGGAGAACTGGAGGATCCCCTCCGCCATCGGATGATCCAAGCGCAGGGGAGAGCTGGCATTGATGACGCTGTTGGCGGAGGGTTCCTCGTCGAGCTGCGCGTCGGTCACCCCCCGAGCGATCCGCACCATCTCGAGCCCGTCGAGGTTGCGTTGCTTGCCGAGGCTGTAGACACCCACCCCCTTCGGGCTCAGTGTCAGCAGGTCGTGGGTTGCATGGAGGTGCCGAACACTGGGGTGTACATCGGTCGGTTCGACCGGATAGCCGCCGTGCAGTTGGACGGCGTTGAGCACCGAAGACAACCGCACGAAGCGACGGAACTCGTCGCGAGTGCCGGTCCGGCGACCTCGCTCGGTGTCGGCGGCGTTGGGAGCGCTCGCGAGGTCCGTGAAGACGACCGAATCGCCTCCGATATGCACGTCCCACGCCGGATCCGGAGCATGGAGGGTGAACTCGGCGGGTGCGGTCGCCACCAAGGACATCACCAGCTCCGGCTCCATCACCACCCTGTCCGGTGAGGATCCGGGAGCCATCTCCGCCCCTGCGTCGAGGAGCACCTGCCGCGCGTCGGGATGGAGCAGGTCGATTCCGATGTCGCGCAGCACCCGAAGCGATGCGTCGTGAATCGACTCCAACTCGTCGTCCGAGACCGCTCGCGTCGGCTCGAACGGTCGGCGATGCCGCGTCGCAGGCTTCTGCGGCCCGCCGGAGGCCGTGCGGGCCCGCCGGCCCCTGCCCCTTCGACGAGGCTCGGTGGCTGCTTCGTCGTCGTGGTTCATCGGGCGCATGCTACGACCGGCGGTGACGCCTCTCCAGCACGCCGATCGACACGATGACACCCCCACATGACACGGATCGGAGAGGGGAGCCGTGGCGAAAACGACGGGAGGGCGGGGCCGAAGCCCCGCCCTCCCTGCGGTGTTGTCAGCTCAGGAAGCCGACCTGATCACGTGGATCAGGCGGCAGCCTTGGCCGCGTCCAGCCACGAGTCGACGAGCTCGCGGTTGTCGGCGATCCACTGGGCAGCCAGGTCGGCAGGCTCGGCGCCTTCGCCCTGCGCCACGTTGGCCAGCGACACGTCGATGACGCTCAGCTTCACCACAGCGAACAGTGCCTCGGCGGCCGGGTTGGCGGCGAGGAAGTCGTTGTTGGCGGTGACCTGAATATCAGCGGCGACCCAGCCGATCTGGCAGAGGCCGTCGGGGCCGTCAGCAGCAGCGGGGCACTGTTCGGTGCCGATGGCGGCGGTGCCGGGACGCTGATCGTATGAGGCGCCGCCTTCTTCGTCGGTCGGGTTGGAATCGTCGAGGACGTTCTCCACGCCCAGCCAGTACACGTTCTGGCCCGGGATCAGCTCGGTGATGTAGGCGGACGGGGTCCAGGTGTAGACGACCATCGGGACGTCATTGTTGGCAGCGTCAACAGCCTGAGCGAACATCGCGTCGTAGCCGGCGATGGTCTGCTCGATGTTCTCCCAGCCGCTGAAGGCGATCTGGGCGGTGACGATGTTGTCGCAGGTCCAGCTCTCCTGGCAGCCGAAGATCTGAGCGATGCCGTCACCCGGAACCGGGTCGGTCTCGTCGAACTTGGCCAGAGCGTCGGCGTTGTTGTTGAGATCGTCCAACGTCTTGATGCCGAACTCGTCGGCGAACGACTTGGTGATCAGGAAGCCCTGAAGACCGCCGGCGATCATCTCCTCGCCGACGATGCTGAGGTGGTCGCCCACGAGCGAGCCGTCGGTGAGCTCACCGGCGAGCCAGCTGAGGTGACCCGGGTACCAGCTGTTGGCCCAGAAGTCGGCCTGGCTCTCAGCCATGGCGATGTAGCCCTGGTTGGGGGCGAGCTCGAGGTCAGCGGGCTCGCTGACGGTGAAGCCGAGCTCTTCGAGAAGGTCCTTGTAGACCTCGGCCTGGAAGTAGCCGGTGCTCCAGTTGGCGCGAGCCATGGTGACGGAGACGCCCTCGCCGGGGTGTGCCCCGTCGTCGGCCATCTCGTCGTCGGCCATGTCATCGTCGGACGACGCCGCGTCGTCCGAGGCCTCGGTGTCCGCGCCAGCGCCGGTGCTGCTGTCGCTGTCGCTGTCACCGCAGGCTGCGGCGAATAAGGCAAACGCGGCCAGCAGCAACAGCCACCGGGTCGCTTTCTTAATGCTCATATTGGGGTTTTCCTCCCTGGGTGTGCGGACCCCCGCGCAGGCAGAGCCTCTCGAAGGTCCGAGACGACAATAGTGGCTGGCGCTGGGAGATCCGCAGCACCGAGCGTTGCAGATTGATGACAGCTCATGACGAACTTCGCTGCCCGTCATGAGCGAATTGGGTGCCACTCCGGGCCCGGATGGGGTCAGGCGTCGGCGCCCACAGGCTCGGGTGTGGGCCCTGGTTGCGGTTCGGCGACCGTGTCCTCGCCACCGTCGTAGACCTTGTTGCGCAGGAAGAGCCGGATGGTGTTCAGGCCACTGGCGAGGATGAAGAATCCTGCGGCAGCGGCCATCGCGGAGCCCACGCCCGACACCAGGTTGGGGTCGGCGACGCGGGCGAGCGTGGCGATCCACCCGATGGTGGTCATGACGATTCCCGCGCCGACCGCGCTGACGAGGGTCGACCAGCGATACCTCAGCCACTCGTCGCTCCCGACGGCTCCCGCCCCGAAGAGGGTCAAGCCCACCGCAGCGAGGGTGAGGATGATCAGGGGGATGCCGAGGCCGGCTCCCTCGTCGGTGAAGCCGTCGTACACGATGTCGCCGGTCCGCTGTGCTTCGGAGATCTTGGCGGTGAGTTCGGCGGCGAGCGCGCCGGCGAGACCGAGATCGCCGTCGGCCTCGGCGATGCGTGCCTCTTCCTGAATCGCATCCAGCTGGGCCTGCAGTTCGGGCGTGATGACCGAGTCGGCTCGGGTGTCATAGGTCCACCCGGAGTATGCGCCAGCGACCATGGTGACGACGGCGAAGCCGGTCACCAGCACCCGACCCCAGGCGATGTCGGCCTCGAGCGGGGTGCGTGCGGTCACGGGGTTGATCCAGGTCCACCTCACCGCCGCGACCGTCGCAACCGCCGATCCGATGATCGCCAGGTAGACGCCGATGCCGGTGCTGGTGTCGACGGCGGTGTCCGGTGCGTTGATCAAGAGGTGCATCACCGTCATGACCAGCCCGCCACCCATCGTGATGGCGGCTCCGTCTGCGCTCAGCCACCGGGAGTGCTTGCCCGGTGCGAACAGCGTGTAGAAGCACGAGAGAAGCGACACGACAGTTGCGATGCCGAGCAGGATGCCGAACCAGCTTCCGCCCGATGCATCGAGACCGCTGAACGATCCGCTGAGTGACTCGTCGGCCCGCCGTCCGAACGCCGACACCAGGCCGCCGTCTTTGGTCCAGGGCAGGAACAGCGAGATGAGGGCGAGGATCGACCCGCCGGCGGTGGCGAAGATGAGCGACCGCTCCATCCCCTCCGCCTGCTTGTATCGATCGATGACCTTGGGCTTCTCGATCTGCTTGGCAGCGCGTGCGGCATCGGCCATGGCTTCGGACTGCTCGAGCGCCTTCTCGGGGCTCTTGCGTGTGGCCCAGGCCTGCGCGATGCGGCCGAAGAGGTTGGTGCCGTCCCCGGTCTCGGGCTGGCTCAGCCGGTCGAGGACCACTGCGACGAGGAAGAACGCCAGGCCTGCGGACGCGGCCAGCGCGATGTCCACGTTGGAGATGGCACGGAAAAGCAGACTTCCGAGGCCGCCGGCTCCCATGATCGCGGCGATTCCGAGCATCGAGATCGACAGCAGGAGGTTCTGGTTGAGCCCGGTCATGATGGCCGGGCGCGCCAGCGGCAACTGCACGTCGACGAGCACCCGCCACTCGGGAGCGCCGTAGGCCCGGGCCGCCTCGACCACATCCTCCGGAACCTGGCGAATGCCGAGGTTGGTGAGGCGGATCAACGGCGGCAGTGCGAAGACCATCGTCACCATCGTCGCCGAGACCGGTCCGATCCCGAAGAAGAAGATGAACGGCAGCATGTACACGAAGCTGTGCACGACCTGCATGGCGTCGAGCACGGGCCGAACGACCGTCCAGACGCCGTCGATCCGGCCCGAGGCGATGCCGATCGGGATGCCGATGATCACGCAGAGCAGCACGGCAACGGCGATGAAGCCGATGGTTCGTGCCGTCTGCTCCCAGTACTCGTCGCCGAGGAGGCCGCACATGGCCAGGCCGAGGAAGGACACGGCGCCCACCCGCACGTTGCGGATCGCCCAACCGACGAAGAAGATCGCGAGACAGAAGGTGACCCACGACATCCCGACGAGCCAGTCGTTGACCATGCGCTGCAGAAGGACCTCGAAGGGCCACTTGATGACCGCCAGGGTCTCGAACATGTTGAGGTCCACCCATCGGGTGGTCTGCTCCACCCAGTCACCGACTGGAATGACCCAGTTGTCGAGGACCACATTGTCCGTGACGGGTGTCCGACCGCTCTCGACGACGGCTTCCTGTTTCCCGTCGCCGGTGTACCAGGTGTAGTACCCGACGAAGGCGAGGAGGGCGCCGCCACCTGCCGCGCTGCTCCACCGTCGGGAGGACAAACCCCCGAGGAGGATTGCAGCGGGGATCACCCACACGCCGATGCGTACGGCCCACTCGAGGAGGTCGGCGAAGAAGTCGAACACCGATTGGCCGGCGTCGAGGTTGGTGATCAGGTCGATGAAGTCGTCAACGAAGTGACCGTCGCGCTCGGATGCGCCGCCACTGTCCTGGGCAAGGGTTGCGAGGCTCACATGAACACCTCTCGCTCGAAGCCGTCGATGAGTCCCTCGACCCGGCCCATCTCTTCCATGATGTGGCGGGGGTCGAGGTTGCCAATGAGCTTGCCGTCGTCGTCGACCACGGCGATCGGGAGGCCGCGCCCGGCAGCGGCGTAGACCTCGTTGAGGGTGTTGTGGGGGCCGCACCGCTCAAAGTCGGTTCGGAGCCCCTTCTCGAGTTCGGTCGACCCGACGCTGGCGGCGCGACTGCCATCTGCGCTGGTTAGAACGGCCGTTGGCCGGCCGTCGCTGTCGAGGACGAACGCGCCGTCTCGATCGGTGAGGCCTCTGAGGGCATCCTGCAATGAGGTCCCGGCAGCGACCGGCTTGGGCTCGATCATCACTTCGTGGCACTCGATGACTCGACCCTGGTCGACGTCCTGCACGAACTCCGCGACGTAGCCGGTGGCCGGCTCCGTCAGGATCTCTTCGGGGGTGCCGATCTGCACGACCGCCCCGTCCTTCATGATGCAGACCCGGTCACCGATGCGCAGCGCCTCGTTGAGGTCATGCGTGATGAACAAGATCGTCTTGTGGAGTTCGTTCTGGATCTCCATCAGCTCGTCCTGCATCTGGCGGCGGATCAGCGGGTCCAGTGCGGAGAACGCCTCGTCCATGAGGAGGATGCCCGGGTCGCTGGCCAGTGCCCTCGCGAGGCCGACTCGCTGCTGCATCCCGCCAGACAGCTCGCTCGTCGCGGAGAAGGCGTAGGCCTCGAGGCCCACCAGCGACAGGGCGCGCAGAGCGGCATCGTCGCGAACGGCCTTGTCGACCTTTTGCACCTTGAGGCCGTACCCGACGTTGTCGATGACGTTGCGGTGGGGGAACAGGGCGAAGTGCTGGAACACCATGCCCATCTTCTCCCTGCGGAAAGCCTGGAGGTCGGTGCCGCTGAGCTTCTGCACGTCGGTTCCGTCGACGATGACCTCGCCGTTGGTGACGTCGTGGAGCTTGTTGACCGTACGGATCGCCGTGGATTTGCCGGAGCCCGACAATCCCATCACGACGAAGATCTCGCCCTTCTTCACGGAGAAGTTGACGTCGGTGAGACCGACGACATGGCCCGTCTGTCGCTGGACTTCGTTCTTGGTGACGCCGCTGCTGGCCAGATCGAATGCTCGGCCGCGGGGCTGTGGGCCGAAGATCTTGTAGACATCGTTGAGGCGGATGATCTCCTCACCCTGAACTATCTCACTCATTGATTGTCGGTCCCCTCCCGGCCCCACGTCACCCTGACGGTGCCGTGGGCGTCTCCCGACGGAGCTCGGCGCCGGAGCTCTCTAGAGTGGCGTCGAACCTAACAGGCGCGCTGGACGCGGGGTGAGTCCGAGAATCCGACCAGCACCTGCTCACCCATCGAATTCTGTCATCCCAGGTGAGGAGTCCTGTTCAGCGTTGCTCGATGCCCAGATCCGCGTAGATGCCGAGGTTCTCGTCGTCGAAGCAGACGTACAGAACCGTGTCGATGTCGCCGGCATGAGACGCGAGCCAGTCGGCGACGGCGGTGGTCGCGACCGACGCTGCCCGCTCCTTGGGGAAGCCGTACACGCCGGTGCTGATGTTGGGAAACGCCACGGACCGCGCACCGATCTCCCGTGCTCGTTCGAGGCTCTCGGTGTATGCGCTGGCGAGGGTGGTGTCGTGGGCATCGGCGTTCGCTTGGTCCCAGATCGGGCCGACCGCATGGATGACCCACGCGGCCGGAAGCTGTCCCGCCGTGGTCACCACCGCGCCGCCAGGCGGGCAGCCGCCCCGCTCACCGCTCATCCTGCGGCACTCCGCCATGATCTCGGGACCACCGGCCGTGTGGATGGCACCGTCGACCCCTGCGCCACCCGCCAACCGACTGTTGGCCGCATTGACGATGGCGTGGCATGACACCGTTGTGATGTCCGCCCTCTGGACCGCGACATCTGTCATGTCTGACTGTCCGGTGTGTGCTCGTAGTGGTGAATCCGGTCGGGGCCGCCGCGTTCGATGTCGGCGATCGCGGCCTCGACGTCCACGATGGCCTCCCGCAGTCGAGCAACGGCCTCGGCGTCGTCGACGCCGTAGGGGAGAGCGTCCACGACCGCCTGGAGGCGACCTGCGCCGCGCCAGGCGACGTGACGTGCCCAGTCGGTGTAGAGGAACGCCGGGTCGTCGATTTCGATCAGATCGATGGTGCGACTCTGATCGGGAACGCTGGTGTCGAGCGCCACATAACCGTTGACCATGGTGATGCGCTCCGCGGGCTCGGCAAGCGGTGCGCCTCGATGCACGACCATGTTGCCGTGGAGCGCCACTGCGACTCCCGGTTGACACGCAGCCGACACGACACGATCTGGTGGAGGGGTGCGACCGGCCTCCCCGAGAGCTGCCGCCTCGTCCTTGGTGCCCAGGAAGTACTGGAACGCGCCACCGTTGGTCGTGGAGAGGTCGGTGACGGCCATGACGAAGTCGAGGGGGAGCGTGTCGTGGTGCCACTTGTCGACGGCGACGTCCACCTCGTCCGGCTCGTAGTTGAGATGCCCGAGGTGTGACGGCATGGGGTGCGGACCGACGTCGGTGCCGTAGACCTCCGACATGAGCTCGGCGAGCGACGGGTCGAGGCAGAGGTCGCGGAGCCAGCGCGACTGAAAGACCCCGCCGCGCGTCATGTTCTGGATGCGTTCGCACGACCGGGCCTCTGTGCGGAGGCGGCGGGCCACCGAGAGCATCACGTCGGCCCCCTCGTCCGAGAGGATCCTGAACGGGCCGGACGCCGCGACCTGAGTGGGCAGTTCTGACACCGACGCCGGGTCGTAGCCGAGGTCGGCGAGCGTCGTCACCTGAGAGGGCCTCTCGAGGGCGAGATGGCGACGGGGCTCGAAGTCCACCTCGTCGTCGAACCACTCGTAGCCCGGCGGGAGCTCGTCGCGAAAGGGAACAGCGGTGGCCATGGGCCAAACGGTATCCGTCGGTCGCCGCTGATCCGTAGGCTCCCCGTCGTGGAGAGCCACACCGAGCCCTGTGACCTGTCCGCTTTGGAGGCGAGCCGCCGGATCGCGGAGCGCGACCTGTCTCCGGTCGAGTTGCTCGACTCGTGTCTCGCCCGGATCGAGGCGGTCGACGGCGCCCTCAACGCGATGGTGACCCTCGTCGGTGAGCAGGCGAGGGGTGACGCGCAACAGGTCGCAGACGCCCTGGCCCGCGGGGAGGAGCCTGGGGTCCTCTCCGGCCTTCCCGTCGCGATCAAGGACCTTCAGCCGACAGCAGGCGTGAGGACGACCTTCGGAAGTGAGAGGTACGCCGACAACGTTCCGGCCGAGGACGCCGGCATCGTCCGGAGGGTCCGCGAGGCAGGCGGAATCGTGCTGGGGAAGACCAACATTCCCGAGATGAGCATCGGCGCCAACACCGTCAACCGCCTCTTCGGCGCGACGGGCAACCCGTTCGACCCGGACCTCACGTGCGGCGGCTCGTCTGGCGGCTCCGCGGTCGCTCTCGCAGCCGGGATGGCGCCGCTGGCCACGGGCTCGGATCACGGAGGGAGCCTGCGCATCCCAGCGTCCTACTGCGGCGTGGTGGGCCATCGGTCGTCTCCGGGCGTGGTACCTCATGAGCTGCGGACCATCACGCAGACCAACTACTCACTCCAGGGTCCGATGGCGCGGACCGTGCCGGACGTCGGACTTCTGTTGGCTGCGATCGCCCGGCGCGATCGGGGCGCTCGCCGGGATCCCATGGTCTACCCGCTCGAGGCGGGTCGCTTCGGCGACTTGGACGACGTCGATCCCTCGTCGCTTCGGGTGGGCGTCTCATCGGATCTGGGTGGTGTTCTCGTCAGCGACCACGTGCGACGGGTCTTCGCCGATCGCGTCGAGGCGATGGCTGGGATGGTCGGCGATGTGGTCGAGGTCGACGTCGATCTGACCTCCGCGTCGGGCATCGACTGGTACCTGCGCGCCGACGTGTTCGCCACCCAGTACCACCGCGATGTCGACGCCGGGCTGTTCGACGAGGGCTTCAACCCCAACGTTCTCGCCACCTACGAGCGAGCTCTCACCGCGTCGGTTCTCGACATCGCCCGGGCCAGGCGCTCGCAGATGGAGCTCTACCAGGCCTTCGATCGGGTCTTCGACGAGGTGGATGTCGTCCTCTGTCCCGGCGTTTCGGTGCCGCCGTTCTCGTGGCGGGAGCTCAATCCGCGCACGATCGACGGTGAGCCGGTCGACAACTACATGGCGTGGCTCGCGCTGAGCGCCTCGCTGACTGTCGTCGGCAACCCGGTGACGGCGCTGCCCGCCGGCCTCGATGAGCAGGGAACACCCTTCGGTGTCCAGGTGATCGGACCTCTGCACCACGATCATCGGCTGCTGTCGTCCGCCGCCGCTCTCGAGCGGGCCTTCGAGGGAGTCCCCGAACTGCGACGCCCGGTACCGGACATCGTGTCGTTGAGCCGGCTCGAGACCGAGTGTCGGACCGCCGGCCGCACGGTGCAGCTGGACGCCTGAGATGCCCCTCCTCGCCTTCCTGCACACGGCTGAAGCACACGCCGAGACCTTCGACGGCTTGGTGGCGCACGCGGCGCCCGACGTCGACGTGGTGCACGTCGTGGCCGCTGACCTACTGGCGACTGCTCGGCGTGAGGCGCCCGACGACGAAGACCTCCGTGCCGGAGTTTCGGCCACCATCGCGGAGCTCGAAGCCCACGAGCCCGACGTCATCCTGTGCACCTGCTCCACCATCTCGGGCCTCGCGGAGGGACTGGCAACGCCAGACGGCGCAACCGTCGTCCGTATCGATCGTCCGCTCGCAACGCACGTCGTCACGACCGCCCGAAGGGCGGCGCTCGTTACCGCAGTCGAGTCCACGGTGGGCCCAACGCTCCACGTATTCGAGGAGGAGCGAGAACGGCGGGGTGGCGACACTGAGCTCGCCGTCGTGGCCGTCGACGGTGCATGGTCGCTCTTCGAGCGCGGAGACGTCGACGGCTACCACCGTGAGGTCGCAGTTGCGGTCGACGATCTCGATCCTGGTTGGGATGCCGTCGTGCTGACCCAGGCCTCCATGGCGCCGGCCAGGGATCTCGTCCGCGACCCGTCACGGGTTCACTCCAGTCCAGTTCTTGCGGTCGAGGCGGCTCTCGACCTGCTCTGACCGTCGCCGTGTCCTCAGCGAAGGCGCGGCCGGCCGACGCCGACCACCGTGAGCTGGCCCTCGACGAAGAGTTCTCGACCCTCGACGTCGACGCGCTGCTCGGTCCATGCAACGCTGGTCTCGTGGTCGCGCGACCCCGCGGATACCAGGTCGGCCTCGACCGCCCGGCGAGCGAGCTCCTCGGCCGCGGCACGAGCGTCGCTCAGGTCGTAGTGCGTCTGGGGCTCCGCCCCAGCGTGCACCCGAAAGAGACCGCGCCGGGGTGCGGAGACCACGACGGTGTGCTCGATTCGGACGCGCCCTGCAACCGCTCCGACCGCGTTCGCCACCTCGGCGTCAGGAGGCACCTCGACGGCGCACCCGAGGAGCCGGCCGACCGTTGGGTAGTACGTGGCGGCCGATGCCCCGACGGCCACGATCGGGCGCGTGCTCGACACAGACAGCGACGCCAACGGATCGGCGGTGGTCGCCGGGTTCTCCCGTCGGTCGAGGACCCGCCGGGTGAGAGCACCCAGCACTTCTCGTGTCGGAATCTCGTCGTGGTCGAACAGCGCCGCGAGAACCGCCTCGGCGGAGAGGCGTTCGAGACGTCCGATCACCAGACGGGCGCCGTCCGCGCCCGAGGGTGCGATCGCCGCGCCGAACCGATCCCGGCGTCTGGAGAACAACTCGGCCGCCACCGTCGCCACGGTGGGCTCCCCTGTCGAGTGAAGGCCAACTGCCACAGCTGCGTCGGTCGGAGTAAAGCCCGCTCGACGCAGAGCACCCGTGCCGACGAGGCGCTCGAGGGCGTTGCGCGCTCGAGCGCTGCGATCCAGGTCCGCGACCGGCACGATCGGGCCGGTCGCGGTGATCGCCGAGAGAAGCCGCGCGGCGACCGAATCCAGCGGGGCCGCCGCGTCGGGCACCGGGAGCACGAAATGCCCATCGGTGTCACGAGGCAACTCGTCCCTCAGCTGCGCCTCCAGAACCGCGGCCACCTCCGGGTGAGCCTGTGCTGCCTCGACGAGCGGAATCACGCGCCGCGGCCCAAGCTGCACAGGGTCCGATGACGTCTCATCGATCCGCACTTCGCTGTCGCCGCCGAGCCCGACGGTGCGCATGTCGACAGCCTCCACCATCGTGTGGTGGCCGCCGACGACTGCTCCCGCGCCGGTTCGGATCGGCTGGCCATCGTCGATCACGGCAACGTCGGTAGTCGTCCCGCCGATGTCGGCCACCACCGCGTCGCTGCGACCGGACAGCTCGGCAGCTCCAACGAGGCTCGCGGCGGGCCCCGAGAGAATTGTCTCGATCGGTCGATGGGCCACGAAGTCCGCGGAGACCAGAGAGCCGTCTCCCCGGACGACCATCAGCGGCGCCTCGACTCCCGCATCGCGGAGGACGGCCTGAAGCGTGGCCAGCAGATTGGCGGTAAGCGCGATCAGGCGCGCGTTGAGAAGGGCCGTCACGGCGCGTCTCGGACCGTTGAGTCGCGAGGACAGCTCGTGGCTGCAGGTCACGGGCAGCCCGGTCTCCTCGGTGATCACCGCTCGCGCCGCGTCCTCGTGCGCCGGGTTGCGCACCGAGAACTGGGAGGTGACTGCGACCGCCTCGATGGGCGATCCGAGATCGCGAAGGCTCGCACGCAGTGAGTCGAGGTCGAGCTCGACCGCTTCGACTCCATGGCTGTCGTGACCCCCAGCGATGTGGATCACGGGGTCCGTGCCACGGGCCTCGGGAAGACCGGCCCGATCGAGGTCGGCGGGGTCGAAGCCGATCGCTACGAGGGCAGCGGGGCGCCCGGCGTTCTCGACGAGGGCGTTGGTAGCGAGCGTTGTCGAGAGTGACACGAGATCGACCTGGTTCGCCGTGACGATTCCGGCTGACAGCACCGCCCCGACCGCTCTGGCGATGCCGAGCGACAGATCGTCGTGGGTCGTCGGGGCCTTGGCGGTCTGGACCACCTCCCGTGAAGTCTCCTCGAAGAGCACCGCGTCAGTGAACGTGCCGCCTGTGTCGACACCGAGGAGGTAGCGCTGGGCGGGCGGGCCCGGGGCGTTCATGTTGGCTGAGTGTGCCACCCCGGGTGTCGGGGGGCAGCCTCCCGATGCTCAGAAGAGCTCGATCAGCGCAGTGACGCGGGTGCCGAAGGCATTCACCATCACCACGATGGCGCCCGCGATGAACGCCGTCATCGCTGCGTACTCGGCAGCGACGCCTCCGGCGTCATCTCGCGACCTGTCTTGGCCCCTCCTGCGCATGGTTCCCCTCAGCCCTCGTGGGTCGGACGCTGCGAGGACATCGGTCGGTGGGCGGCTCTGCTTGACCATTCATCGGTCACAGATCCCGATCTTCCGACCTGCTCAGCGACTGTGAAGGGAATCGCTGAATTCCTCTCAAGTTCGCTCGGGGGGATGGCGATCACTACCTCGACCCGCAACAGCGGGACGGAGACACCAACCGGGGAGCCCCCCCGGTACAGAGCCCGATGGGGGTACATCATGACCAACCGCATCATCGCCAAGTTGCTGGAGATGCAGCGCAACGAGGAGGGCGGCGTCGCCGCGGAGTACGGCGTGATCATCGCCGGCGTCGCAGTCGTCGTCGCCGTCGCCGCGACCGCCCTCGGCGGGCGCATCGGCACGCTCTTCGACAGCGTTCTGTAGCACCTCGCCACATCGGCACGCAGCGGCCCCAGCCCCCCGCCGCAGCGTGCAGCCGAAGTCGGATGAGGAGGAGTGCCGGAATGCGAACACGGACGAATGACCAACGGGGTGCAGCGGCCGCCGAATTGGCCATCGTGCTGCCGATCTTCATCATCCTGGTCTTTGGGATCATCGAGTTCGGACTGGCGTTCAACCGGTTGCAGGGCGTCCACGCCGCGGCACGAGAAGGTGCACGCGTCGGAGCGATCAGCCCTGGGAACGAGTGCGCGGAAGCATTCGACGCCATCGACGGGCTCGGAGTGACGGGCTTCACCTGCAATGTGACGCAGTCGTGCCCTGGCTCCAAGGTCGTGGTCGAGGTGTCGGCGAGCGAGGAAATCGACATCCCGATCGTGGGAACACGAACGGTCTCGCTCACGGGCAAGGGGGAGTTCCGCTGTGAGGGCTGATCAGTCGCGCCGCGGGGCAGATGGGTGAACCCGGGGGCCACCGTGCCTCTGGATTGTGCAGAGTCGACAACCAGGGAGTGTGTCAATGAAACGCCGGGTGATCGGTGTGTTCATCGCGTTGATCATGGCCCTCGCCGGTACCGCCCTCGTCGCGTCGTTCGTCAAGAGCGCCGAAGCACGAGCGCTGGCCGGCGAAGAGCTGGTCGATGTGCTCGTCGTCACAGACGACATCGCCGCAGGAATGACGGTGGAAGAGATTCAGGGGCGGGTTGCCATCGAACAGGTCCCCGCCAAGGTCCGCGCCTCGGACGCTCTCCAGTCCCTCGACATCGTCGACGGGCTGGTCACACTGATCTCCCTCAAGCCGGGTGAGCAGGTGACAGCGAGCCGTTTTGTCGCTCCTGACCTTCTGACGAGGACCCGAGTGGCGGTTCCGGAGGGTCTCATCGAGATCACCGTGAGCCTCGCTCCAGAGCGCGCCGTCGGCGGCACGCTTCTCCCTGGCGACAACGTCACGGTCTTCGCCAGCTTCGACCCCTTCGAGCTCGGAGCACCGCCGTCGGCTGACCCCAACGTGCCCGAGATCGTCGTGATCGACGGGATCCGCCTCGCGGGAGACGCAAAGACCCCGACCAGCACCAAGCTGATGCTGGACGCCATCTTGGTGACCAACGTCCAGCTCGAGGAGCTGGTCCCCGAGCCCGATGAGCTGGGCGAGGGCACCGGGAGGGTCAGAACTCCGGCGCCGACCGGCAATCTGTTGATCACGATGGCCCTCGATCCGGTGCAGGCCGAGCGGGTGGTCTTCGCGGCTGAGCACGGCATGGTCTGGCTCGGCGCTCAGTACACCGAGATCGATCTCACCGGCACCCGGGTGGTCACCCGAGGTCGCATCCACAACCTGGATCAGACCCAAAGCGTCACGCCATGACCCGGATCGTCCTGCTGTCGGATCTCGCCGAGGCGGCCGAGCTGGTCGCCGGGGCGTGCGCGGAGGACGGTATCGAGGTCGTACACCTGGAGGCGGGCAGTCGCACAGCTGCGGAGCTGACGGCCGATCTTGGTCGACTTCAGCCCGCGGTCGCGGTGATCGGACCGGAGCTCGACGAGGCGCTCGGCATCGAGATCGCCACGCTTCTCGACGAGGAACTGCCCGGGATCGGTCGGGTGCTCTGGGCCGAGCCCACCGCCAACCTGCTCATGCAGGCGATCGCGGCAGGCGTCCGGGGAGTGCTCCCGGCCAATCCGTCGCTCACCGAGCTCCGCGAAGCTGTTCTCGCAGCACGCGACGTGTCCACGAGAACATCTGCCGCCGTCGTCGCGGAGCCAGACACGGGGCGAATCGTCGTCGTCACCTCCCCGAAGGGCGGCACGGGCAAGACGACGGTGGCGGCCAACCTCGCCGTCGCCCTGGCGTCGGACCACGACAGCGACCGCACCGTGGCCCTCGTGGATCTCGATCTGCAGTTCGGCGATGTGGAGTACGCACTGCGCCTGCGACCGGACAACACCATGACCGACGCGGTGAAGCTCGGGACCTCGCTGGATACGACGAGTGTCAAGGGGTACCTCACCGCCCATCCGTCCGGCGTCTTCGCATTGTGCGCGCCGTCCAATCCCGTCGATGCGGAGAGCCTCAACGCGGAGCACGTGATCCACGTGGTGAAGCTCCTGAGCCAGATCTTCGACTACGTGATCGTGGACACCGCCAGTGGGATCGACGATCACATGCTCAACGCGGTGGATCTCGCCACCGACGTGGTCCTGCTCGTCGGCACCGACGTTCCGACGGTTCGCAGCGCCCAGAAGTCACTGGCCGTGTTCCGCCAGCTCGGACACAACGACCGACCGTGGCACATCGTGCTCAACCGAGCCGATGCCAAGGTCGGCCTCGGACCCGAGGACGTCGAGCAAGCGATCGGAGTCAAGGTGGACGCCCGCGTGCCGGAGTCGCGTGCCGTCGGCGCTGCCATGAACCACGGCTCGCCGGTCGTGGAGAGCCAACCCAAGTCACCCCCAGCAAAAGCACTGATCGGCTTCGCTCGCCGGTTCGTCGACACGCCGATCCAGGAGACGAAGCGCCGCCGATTCGAACGAGCAGGAGCCGCCTGATGGGCCTGGCCGAACGACTGAGAGAGGCCGGCAGCACGTCGTCCGCCGAGGA
>CAYUBX010000009.1:7442-16484 GCA_964443165.1 uncultured Acidimicrobiales bacterium | reverse complement strand
AACACCTGGGAGCCACCGCCGTCGCGACCACGCGGTCGCCGGAGAAGGCCGCTGCCCTCATCGAGATCGGCGCCGATGCTGTGGTGGACACGTCCGTGACGGACTGGTCCTCAGCGATGGTCGAACAGGCAGGGCCGGTGACATGCGTGATCGACCAGGTCGGCGGCGATCTCTTCCCTCACCTGGTGAACACGCTCGACGTGTTGGGCCGCTACGTCAGCGTGGGCCGCAACGCAGGTCCGACCTCGACGATCGACCTCGACCTGCTCGCTCGCAACCGGCTCACCCTGATCGGCGTCACGTTCCGCACTCGAACTCCCGCCGAGGCGCTCGAGTGCAGCAGACGCTTCGCCGATGATCTGCTGCCGCTGTTCGACACCGGAGCCCTGCGACCCGTGGTCGACCGCACCTTCGCCCTGGACGACCTGCCCGCCGCCCACGAGTACATGCGCGGCGACACCCAACTCGGCAAGATCATCCTGGTGCCCTGACCGTGCGTATCTCGCCGCTGGCTTCCATCAGCCCGCAGATACTGCGCAGTGCCGAGGCCGCGGCAGGTGGCCCGATACGGCCCGATGCCAACGTGTATCGCACCCTCGCCACCTACCCGGAGCTCATGTCGGCATGGCTGTCGTGGGGTGGCCACGTCACCCGCCGTACCTCGCTCCCGGCCGAGCTGCGTGAGCTGGTCGTACTGCGCACTGCTCTGCTGGCCCGGGGGCGTTACCCGCTGGTGCAGCACGTGCGCATCGCCGGAGAGGTCGGCGTCGACCAGGACTCGCTCGCCAGAATCCCCGAGGACCCGACCACGGCGCGGTGGGACGATCCGACTCGGGCCGCGCTCACCGCCGTCGATCAGGTCCATCATCACGGCCGACTGGACGACCGATGCTGGGCTGACCTCGCCGCCCGTTTGGGCCTCGTGGGAGCGTTCGACCTCCTCGCCACCGTGGCCTTTTTCCGGATGGCGTGCTGGATGCTCAGCACATGCCGGACGCCTCTCGACGAGGGCCAGCGCGACGTCGACGTCGGCCCGGCCGAGCGCCACCGCACCATCGGCCTCGAGACGCACCCCTCGACCCGCGTCGAACCGCTCCCGCTCGAGCAATGGGCACCGGAGCTGCTCGACGATACGGCGGCATGGCCACGATTTCGCGGCCGACCCGAGCTCCGCCGGGCTGGTGTGTACGCGACCCTCGCCAACCACCCAGCCCTCTTCCGGGCCGTCGGACCCCTGATGGCCCACCTCCTCGTCGGTAACACCCTCACAGCTCCACAGCGCGAGATCGTCATCGTGCGGTCGTGCCTGCACGACCGGGGCGCATACCCCTATCGCCAGCACGTCGGGATCGCGGCCGATGCCGGAGTAACCACCACGACGCTGGACCAGCTCACCCTCGAGCAGCCC
This sequence comes from uncultured Acidimicrobiales bacterium, assembly GCA_964443165.1. Lineage (GTDB taxonomy): Bacteria > Actinomycetota > Acidimicrobiia > Acidimicrobiales > Poriferisodalaceae > JAYPWI01. The sequence continues at coordinate 15,076 of CAYUBX010000009.1, read as the reverse complement.
ACGATCGACGACCCGACCGACTCGGCGATCGCCGCAGCAGTCGACGAGCTCCACCGGAACGACGACATCACCGATGACACCTGGAGTCTCCTCACCGCCCACCTCGAGCCTCGGGCGGTCATGGACCTGATCGTCACCGCCGGCTTCTACGGCCTCATCAGCTACCTGCTCAACACCGCATGCACCCAGCTCGAACCCGGAGAGGTGCAGCTCCCACCCAGACCCTTCGACAAATGACCGAGATCACTCCATGACCACACCGGACCTGACACCACTCACCGGCCACGTGGGCGCCGCCGTCGAGGGGCTGAGCCTGGCCACCTTGACCGACGCCGAATTCGCGGACGTCCACCGGGCCTTCCTCGACCACAGCGTGCTCGTCTTCCCCGACCAACACCTCTCCATCGAGGATCACGTAGCCTTCGCCTCCCGCTGGGGCGCCTTTTCCACCAGCCCGTTCGTGCAATACCTCCCCGACCACCCCCAGGTCCTACCGCTCCGCAACCTCGGCAAGGCCAGCGCCGTCACCGAGAACTGGCACTACGACTCCACCTTCCTGCCCCAGCCGCCGTCGATCACGATCCTGTCCGCACGCGAGATCCCCGTCGGCGGCGACACCATGTGGTCGAGCCAGTACCACGCCTACGAGACCCTGTCCGACGGCATGAAGCGGCTTCTCGACGGTGTCCGAGCCGAGTTCGCCGGCACCCGCCTCGCGAAACGCGTCGGCGCGGACACCGAGGTGCCGACGAGCCTGCACCCCGTCGTCCGCACCCATCCCGAGACCGACCGCAAGGCCCTCTTCGTCGGCCACCCCGGCGACACCATGCGCTGCTTCGAGAACATGACCCCCGAAGAGAGCCTCCCCCTCATCGAGTACCTGTACGAGCACTCCACCCGACCCGACCGCGTCTACCGCCACCGCTGGTCCGAGGGAGACGTCGTGATGTGGGACAACCGCTGCACTATGCACTACGCCGTACACGACTACGGCGAACAGACCCGCAGCCTGCACCGCATCAGCATCACTGGCGACACCCCCCGATAACCACCCGACAACGTCATCGGGTGGATCCCAAAGTCTGCGGCGATCTACTCGAAATCAGCCACCTCCGTCCATACCCAGGTCACGCGGTCGGAGCGGATTGCCGTTCGCCGTAACGGTCGAACAGAGAGCGACTGGCCGACGCGATCTCCAAGGCCGGCGTGAGCGCAGCGACGTAGCGATCGGGCCGCAGGATCGCCACGTTGCACCCGGTGCGCTCGAACCAGAAGCTCAGCTTGTTCTCGATGTCTTGCACAACAACCGTGTCGGTATCCGTGGTGATCGGGAGGTGCGGTGACCTGCTGCTGCGAGCCCGGACGGCCATCAGCGACGTCGCGCCGAGGTCGCACCACTGCTCGCGCAGCTCCGAGGGCAGGTGCGCCATCGGGTCGGTCTTCCAGCCGATGAGTGCGAACCATCGGCCGCAGGCCTCGTCCAGCTTGCAGCGGCTTCCATCGGGCATCTCGATATCAGGCTGAATGATCATCTTGCCGGCCTGAGCGCCGACGGTCCCGTCGGCGACGAAGCCATCAGCGCCGTAGCTCGGCATCGGTTTGAACCGGAACTGGAGCACATAGTCGCGCACCGGAGGTATGCGCTTCATGCCGAGAAGGACTCGGTCGCGAAGCCATGCAAGCTGTCGATTGCGGACGGCCATCACCGCCCCAACCTGGTCCGCGAGGTCGATCATCGCCTTGGCATGCTGGTGCCGCTCGGCGTAGTAGGTGTCCAGAGCCGCCGGAGCGAGTTGGCCGTGGATAACGCCTGCGAGCTTCCAGGCAAGGTTGGCCACATCGCGGAAGCCGGCGTTGAGACCCTGGCCGATCCACGGTGGAGTCAGGTGCGCTGCGTCGCCGGCGAGGAAGACTCTCCCTGCTCGGAACGAGCGGGCAACCCGGGAGTGGTGGGTGTAGACGCGCGCTCGGATGATGTTGAGGCGCGACGGATCGGGCACGTGCGGTGTGAGGAGTTCCTGAACGCGCTCTGGCCGAAGCATCTCCTCCTCGTCCTCGCCCGGGAACAGCATGAACTCCCAGCGGCGCAACCCGTAGGGCAGCCGAGCGCACACGTAGGGGCGCTCGGGGTCGCAGTGCAGCGCTGTGTACGGCGCATCGAGCGGGTCGTCGTCGCATTCGATCACCACCCACTTGCGAGGGTGGGTCACCCCCTCCATCGGGATCTCGACGAATCGGTCGCGCACGGTGCTGCGCCCGCCGTCGGCGCCGACGAGGTAGCGAGCGCGAACCATCGTCTCGATCCCGGCGGGGTCGGCGATCGTGAGCCGCACCCCGGAGTCATCCTGTTCGAAGTCGGTCGCCTCGTGGCCGACCAGCAGCTCGACGCAGCCGAAGCGCTCCAGCCCCTCCCGGAGCGTCACTTCGGACAGGGGTTGCGAGAAGATGTTGCGGCGCGGCCAACCGAACTCGGTGGTCGTGGGCAAGATGTCGGCGAAGCTCCGGCCGTCCGCGGTGAACATCCGTAGTGGAACGTTCGAGATCATGTCGGCCAACAACGGCTCGGCGAGGTCGGCCGTCTGCAGCATGCGCAACGCCTCGTCGTCAAGGCCAACGGCCCGCGGGTAGTCGAGGATCTCCTCGGCCCGTTCGACCACCAGAGTCCGCACCCCGTACACGCCCAGCAGGTTGGCGGTCGAGATGCCGACCGGTCCACCGCCGACGATGATGACGTCCCAGTCCTCTACGGAAGCGCTCACAATGGTTCTCCGTGTCGGGCGAGAAACTCGCTGAGAGTCGTCCCGAACACGTCGGGCTGGTCGTCATGCACATAGTGACCCGCGCCAGCGACATCCACGCGTTCCAGTGCGGGCTTGCGCGCTTGCATGGCGTCTGCGGTGTCGTTGGACAGGAAGTCCGAGTCGGCCCCTCGCATCAGCAGGACCGGGGACGTGATGACGTCGAAGTACGGCCACAGATCGGTCGGCTCGGTGGTCAGCCGAGCATGGGCAATGCCCTCTTGGTCGTGGCGCCACACGATGCGTGTGCCGTCCTCGAGGCCGCTGTCCTCCCACAAGGAGTTGCGCACTCGCGACTCGATCGCCTCAACGGTCACGTTCGGGCGGATCCGACGCCAGAAAGCGGTTGCCTCCTCCCACGAGGAGAAGTTCGCAGGCGTCTCCGCCAGTTCGCGACGGATGCGGTCAGCGCCCGCACTCGAGGCTGACGCCCCCGGGCCCATGTCCTCGATGACGAGGCTGACGACGCGATCGGGATGACGGGCGGCGTACACGATCGCGTTCGCGCCACCCATCGAATGGCCAAGGAGGTGGAAGCGGTCCAGCTTCAGCGCATCGACAACTCCCTCGAGATCCGAGACGTACGTCAGCGTGTCGTATCGGTGCTCGGGATCCCAGTCGCTCGACCCTCGACCACGCTGGTCGATGGCCACCACCCGATAGCGCTCGGTGAGCGCCTCGGCCACACTCTCGAAGGTCCTGGCGTAGCTACGCAAGCCGTGGAGAGCGATGACGACCGCAGCGTCTGGCTGACCCCACTCGACACAGTGGAGACGCAAACCGTTGACCACGACAGTGCGCTCGAGCGCGAGTCCCGGGTCGCCGGTCATGATTCGCCCCTCACCTCAGTCCGTCCTCGCCGACCACATCGCCTGCCTGCAACCCGCCCAGGCGCGTGCGCAGCCGACCCCGCGTGGCCACTACGAACACAACGACCAACTCATCGGGGGCAGGGGCGTCGGGGAACGAAACCGAGATGGTGTCGTAGTGCGCGCGGACGTACAGCGCGTCCTTGTGGGCAAGCGGGACATCGATCGAGCCGCCTGGCCCCGCCCGTTTGCCCGACGACGGAATCCAGGCCTGGGCGCCACCGACCGCTCTGCGCACCGGGTCGGCAAATGCAGTGGTCAAAAGCATGTTCCCGTGTTCGTACTCCCCGTTCGCACCCACCAAGCACGCCTTGCCGTACCCCGCCGCGTGGTGATCCCCCAGGGCGGCCTGGATCCGGCGGCCGAACTCCTCACCAAGCGCCGCGGAGGCATCCGCCCACGGCGAGAGATCCTCGACCCAGCGACCTGCGCAGGGGTTGTGAACAGCCGCGGCGATGACAACTCGAAACATGTGCTCTCCGTCGGCAGTGATGCCGGTCTCGGTGGCGAGTGTCTCGTCGGTCTGGATAAACCACTTTCGAATGTGGAACGGCCCGAAGTTGGGTGCGTAGCGATCTTCGGAAGAATCAGTCATAGAGCGGCTCCAGGTCGATGGGGATGCTCGGCGCACCGGTCTCTTTGAACACGCGCTTCGCTTCGTCGTCGTCGGTGATCGTCTCGCAGAAGAACTCGAGGCGGTGACCGTCGGGGTCCGCGAAGTACACACCGACGCCGACAGCGTGATCGGTGACTTTGACCACGGGGACGTCTCGTTCGAGCAGCATGGCGTACAGGCGTCGCAGATCGTCGAGGTCTCCCTCGATCTCGAGCCCATAGTGCTGGAGGTTGATGTTCCCTCGATCCAGCGGTTCGGGAGCGCGGATCAGTGCGATGTCGTGATGTTTGGCACCAAAGCTCATGAAGACCCACTCCTCGCCACGGGCCGCTTCCTTCATGCCGAGAACCTCCTCGTACCACGTGCAGGAGGTGAAGGGGTCACGCACGAACAATGCGATATGGGTCCTTCGAACCCTGGGCGTCACCGTCGTTGTCGTCATTGCTCCGCTTTCTCGTCCATGCCCGTGCTGCGATGCGCCGCCTGCAGGGGCGCGAAGTGGGGCGTCCATGCAACGGAGGTGATCTCGCTGAATTCACGCCATTCGCGCGCCCAAGTGCGACCGCGATCGATGCTGCGGTAGAGATGTCCGTACTTGGTCCCTGCGAAAAGAAGATCGGCGTTCGACGGATGGGTGGCGATGGCCCAAAACGTCGAGTTGGGCGGTCGGTCGAATTCGGTGGGCGCCCAGGTCTCACCTCCGTCGTCGGTGCGGTAGATCATCGCTCGCGTTCCTGGCGTGCCGTCGCCGATGGCGAGCACCTGCTCGAGGGCATTGTCGGCGAGTGGCACGAGAGTGCGGGTGTAGTACATGTCGTCGAATCGCTCGGCCGAGAGACGCGAGTCCCAACTCTCGCCGTCGTCACTGCTGCGACAGACCGAGTTCACGGTGAGTACAGCGTGCCGACGACTGCCATCGGCCTGGCGAAGAACCACGACATCGTGAATGTCAGGGCTCGTGATCCCTCCCTCGGGTGCATCGACCCGAGTCCAGGTGTCGCCGCCGTCGCGGCTGCGGTAGGCGCCGCCCTCCTCGACTCCAAACCAGACTTCGTCGGGATCAGCTGAGTCGATGGCAATGGCGAGCAGTCGAGGGCGGTTGACACCCTGGCAATACTCAGGGAAGACCGGCACGACGGCCTCCCATGACGCACCGCCATCCTGGGTGCGATAGACGCAGCAGCGAGATGGTGCTCCCGTGCCGGCAAACATCACGTCAGGGTTCGACGGATCGATCGCCAGCGACCAGATCGTCATGTCGTTCATCGGGGTGTCGATCCTGGTGAAGTGGGCGCCCCCGTCGGCGCTCACGCAGAGTCCGACATCAGCACCGGCAAAAACCCGGACCGGATCGTGGGGATCGACGAGTACCGACCGCACGACGCCGTCGAACTCGATCGCTTCCTTCAGCCCAAGGCGGTGCCAGGTGGTGCCGTCGTCATTGCTGCGCAGGATCCCCTGCCCTGCTGTGGCCACGAGAATCGTTCCATCCATCACGTGATTCCTTTGCTGGTGTCGGTGCCGCGGGCGGTCAGGTGACCGGAGCTGCTGCGGGAGATCCGATGGGTCACAGGAAGATCCCCCGGGTGATACCGCCGTCAATGCCGATCGACTCTCCAGTGATGGCTCCCGACTTGGGCGAAGCGAGGAAGAGTGCGAGGTCGGCGATCTCGGCGGGTTCCAGAGTGCGTCGGATGGGAGTGTCGGCGATGTAATTCGCCTCGACCTCTGAGGGCGTCAACCCCTGCCGGGTGGCCTCGCGCTCGTACAGCTCGCGGATGTGAGGTGTGTCGACGACACCAGGGTGCATCACATTGACGGTGATGCCGTCGGGACCGAGCTGATCTGAGAGCGTCTTGGTCATGTGCGTGATCGCGACATTCCGCAGGCCCGAGAGTTGCTTGGAACCCCGGCCGGTGAGCCCGCCGATGTTGATGATGCGCCCATAGCCATTCGCCCGCATGTGGGGCACCACAGCCTTGGCCAACCTGAAGTAACCCACCACCTTGATGTCGATGTCCTGCAGCAAGCCTTCAGGGTCGGCGTCGTCGATGCCACCTCGCACCAGGCCCCCAGGGTGCGCCGCACCGTTGACCAGAACATCGAGGCGACCGAACGCGTCCGCCGCAGTCTCCACCGCGCTGACAACCGACGCGCCGTCCGATACGTCTGCAGGAATCGGGAGCACGGTGCCCCCGGTCGCGGCTCGAATCTCCTCGGCGGCCTGATCGAGCGTGGCAGCCGTACGTGCGACGATCGCCACAGCCATACCCGCATCGGCGAATGCTTCGGCGATGGACCTGCCGAGTCCTAGGCTTCCGCCGGTGACGATGGCAGCTCGACTCTCAAGTTGCAGATCCATCAACCCATAGTGCTGCTGCACCGGTCGAGGCACAACAGGGAACACCGTCACCGCTACGTGAGGCAGACCTGCCCGATCATGCTGGGGGGCTCGTTGTGAGAGCATGCGCTGGTGAACCTCACCATGATCGGTGTCGGCAATCTGATGGAGGTGATCTGGCCGATCATCGGTCGGGTCGTTGGTGGTGACGACGTTGCCGACCGGGTGATCGGGGTCACCGCCGACGAGGCCGACCTTCCTCGCAAGGAATCCCTCTTCGGCTTCCCGATGGTTTTGAACGACAACCTCGCGGCGCTGCGACGCAACCACCCCGACGTGATCATGTTCTCCCCACCGCCCAGCGTCGCTGGCGACCTGATCGAGTCCGTCCTGCGCCCCTATTACAACGAGCGTCGCATCGAGAGCCGGCCTCTCCCGGTGCTGTACGCGTTCCCGCCCCTCCCACTGGGCCAGGCCTATCTCGACGCTCTGGGTGACGACGTGCTGGTGGTCAACATGATTCCCAACAACGTCACCTCCATCGCGGGGCGCCCGGTCGTCGACGAAGGTCACTACACGGTCACTTACGCTGCGCCGTGGCCTGTCGAACGGGTGGCGGAGTTGCGGGACCTCTTCGCCGGTCAGGGCGCGTACGTCGAGGTGGAGTCGCATCAGATCGTGCCGATGCTGGGCGGGCTCTGTGTGATCGGTTCGCTGTGGTATTCGCTGCCGATCGTCGCCGACCAACTCGGCCTGGATCACAACGACGTCGGCCAGTACCTCAGGGCCCGCGTGCGCGACATCACTGGCTTCGCACCTGCCCAGTCGACCCCGGTCCGTGCCGAACTCGATCTCGGCCACGATGACTACCTCGCCCCCATGGCCCGGGCCTGGCACGACGGCATCGCCCGGTACTACGCCGAGACCGATCTGGCCGCCGACGTTGCTCGCATCTTTGTCCACCGCCACTTCGACCTGGGGACCCGCTCCCTGTCGCACAGCGGCAAAGC
>CAYUBX010000009.1:0-7432 GCA_964443165.1 uncultured Acidimicrobiales bacterium | reverse complement strand
CACCGCACAGGTTGAACCCCGAGAGGTGCTGAACGACCTGGCTGTCAACGCAGCCACCAAAGGCGGAGTGCTCGAGCGGGCCCTCCGCTGCGCAGACGACGAGCTACTACCGGCCCTGGCCCAGGGCGACAACGCAGACTGGGGCCACATCACCGACCTCGTCACCGCCGCCGCCCACACAGTGAGAGAGCACGGCCTGACCCTGGCCGGCTAAGCGAGCCCCGGCGGGGCCGGGCGTGCCGCACTCGCGGTCCGAGCCGAGCGTCGCGAGGCCGTGGACCGCTCGATAGAGGCGGATCGGCAGACCAAAGAGTGAGCTCGGCGTCGCAGGCGAGTTGGGTCGAACGGCTACAACTACGGTGAGTCGGGTGTGGGAGATCACCGAACCCGACCTCAGGCCGATCGCTATCGGTGCGGCCGTGCTGGGAACCGGTGGCGGCGGCAACCCCTACCTCGGGTACCTCCGGATGCAGCAGGTCCTGGCCGACGGCGGACGGGTGCAGGTGATCGAGCCCGACGAGATCGGCAATGACGATCTCCTGGTGGGCGTCGGTGGTATGGGATCGCCGATGGTCAGCTACGAGAAGATCGCCGGTGGCGATGAGGAGACCGACGCCTGCCGGGCCCTCGAGACCCACCTGGGCCGCCGGTTTGACGCCCTCGCGCCGTTCGAAATGGGTGGCGGCAACTCGATGGTGCCGATGATCGTCGCCGCCAGGATGGGTATTCCCCTGGTGAACGGAGATGGGATGGGCCGAGCCTTCCCGGAGCTGCAGATGATCACCTACCTCATCTACGGCGCGTCCCCGTCTCCCGCCGCAGTAGCCGACGAGCGCGGCAACACCGTCGTCTTTGCCGATGTCAACGATGCCAAGTGGCTCGAACGCCTGGCCCGCGCCACCACGATCGAGATGGGTGGTCACACCGGCCTGGCCATGGGCGTCATGGACGGCGCGCTGTGCCGCCGGGCGATCATCCCTAACACCCTGGTTTTGGCCCGCGACATCGGCCGCGCGGTTCTCACCGCCAGGGACCGCAAGACCGATCCATCGGAGGCGATCATCGAGGTGGCGGGAGGGCGCCGCTTCTTGCGGGGCAAGGTGGTCGACGTGCACCGGCGCACAGCCACGGGGTTCGCGCGCGGCGAGATGACCATCGAGGGCCTGGGTGACGATCTTGGACGCTCGATCCGGGTGGAGTTCCAGAACGAGAACCTCGCCATCTTCGAGCACGATGAGCCCGTCGTCACCGTGCCGGATCTGATCACCCTCGTCGTGACCGACACCGGAGAGCCCCTCACCACCGAGCTGCTGCGGTTCGGCGCGCGCGTCGACGTCCTCGTGCTCCCCTGCCCCGAGCTGCTCACCACGCCTGAGGCCCTCGACGTCGTGGGCCCGAGAGCCTTCGGCTTCGACCTCGACTACTCGCCGGCCGTCTGAGTCACAGCAGGGGAAGCACCTGCTCGGCGGTGAGCCGGACGATGTCGTCGAGGCGATCGGTCGCCACCGGGAACAGCGCCACCGAGTCCGCACCGGCTTCGTAGAAGGCCCTGATCCTGGCAGCGCACTCGGCGGGCGTGCCGGCAATGGTGAGGTCGTCAACCCACTGGTCGGGCATGTCGGCCACCAGCGACTCGTACCCGCCGCGAGCGACGATGGCGTTCAGTTCGTCGGAGATGCCGTAGACGTCGGTGAGGCCGTTGGATCCGTTCTGGCGGTAGAAGGCCAACGTTCCGCGGGCCGATGCACGGGCTGCGTCGCCGTCGTCGTCGACCGCGTACAGAGCGAAAACGCTGACCGGGTGATCCTCGCTGCGCCCGCCGCGCTCGCGTCCCTCGTCGATGCGCTCCCTCGCCCAGCGTACGTAGGCGTGACCGGCCGACACGGAAAGCACGGTGCCGTCGGCGATCTCGCCTGACAGCTGCAGCATCTTCGGGCCGATGACGCCGAGCCACAGGGGGGTCGGATCGCCCGCCTCGGGGTAGGTGAGACGGACATCGCGAAACGACCAGACCTCGCCCTCCTGGTCCACCGTCTCGCCCCGCAGCAGCTGCTTGACCGGGACGACGGTTTCGCGAAGGGCAGTCAACGGCGATCGGGGGTGGACATCCATCTGGCGAACCCAGGCCGGCACACCCAGCCCGACCCCGGCGATGAGGCGACCGCTGTGGACGCTGGTGAGCGTCGAGATCTCCATGGCCAGCAGAGCGGGGTGTCGGGCGACCGCCGAGACGACGCCGAGCCCGACCCTCACCCGGGACGTGGCTCCGAGGACGAGCGATGCCCCCGAGATGCCACCGGTGAAGAAGAAGTCCTCGGCCAGCCAGATCTCGTCGAACCCCGACGACTCCGCCAGCGCCGCTGCGCCCGGGATCTGCTGCGGCGCGATCGCGCTCCCCAGAACCAAACCGATCTTGCCTGTCATCGCACACCTTCGATCGCGGCCACCGGTGGCCGTCGCCGGGAATCCACAGTCGTTCGCGGCGTCGCCCTGCAGTCGACAGCCGAGGATTCGCCAGAACGACGCGGCCGAGTCACACGCACAGCTCGCCCACCGCCTTGGCCCGAATCCTGATCGCGTTGGACGGCAGGTACGCCAGCGGAATCTCTTCCACATCGACGATCTGCACCGTCTCTGCGTCCGCCCCGGCTGCAACCGCCCGATCGGCTGCCGCCGATCGGGCTGCGTCCACCGCGTTCTCCCGCTTGCGGTCAGTCAGGGAGTACACCACGTCGACCTCGCCGCCGACCTGGGCAATGGCGGCCCCCACCGCATTGGCTACTTCGAAGTGGGCCGGGCGCAGCGTGCTGGACGCGCCGTCGACCCGATCACTCAGCAGCACTCCTCCGCCGCCAACCACGATGACGGGAACGGGCTCCGCCGATGTCTTCATCCCCTCGATGGACTCGGCCACCCGGCTCTCGATGACCTCGATGGCGCCGTCCACCAGGCCCCTGTCGAGACGTCGGACCGCACCCACGTCGCCGATCTCAGCCCGCCCCGCCGCCACGGCGATATCGGTGGCTGTCAGGTCGCCCCCGCCGAACACCAACGCCCGCTCGGACAACTCGTAGCCGACGCTGTCCGGTCCCACCGTCACCCTCGTCGGCTCGCCACGCACCAGGCTGCCGCCTCCCAGTCCCATGGACAGCACGTCGGGCATACGGAAATTGGTCCGCACCCCGCCGATCTCAATGGCCGACGCTGCTTCGCGCGGAAAGCCATGGACCAGCACGCCGATGTCGGCCGTGGTCCCGCCGATGTCGACCACCACGGCATCGGGCACGCCGCTGAGAAACGCCGCCCCTCGCATGGAGTTCGTGGGCCCCGACGCGAAGGTGGCGACGGGGTACCGGCGGGCCTGATCGGCACTCATGAGGGTGCCGTCGTTCTGGCTCACGAGCAGCGGGCACACGATGCCGAGCTCACCGAGCGCTGCTTCGAACGCGTCCACCGTGCGGATGGCGAGCGGACGCAAACAGGCGTTCATGACCGTGGCGTTCTCTCGCTCGAGCAGACCCAGCCGACCGATCTCTTGGGAGAGGCTGATGTCGAGATCGGGCACCTCGGCTCGCATGATCTCGGCCGCCTCGACCTCGAGAACGTCGTCGACCGGCGAGAACACCGATGTAATGGCGACCGCCATCGCGCCCCGAGCGGCCGCGTCGCCCGCAGCCCTCCGTAGCTCGTCGTGATCGACCGGGCTGATGAGGCGACCGTCGAACTCATGGCCTCCGTGACACATGTACACGTGTTCGCCGATCTCGGCGCGCAGCCGCTCGGGCCATTCGAGCAGCGGCGGTATCGCTCGGGTCGCCGGTAGCCCGAGACGCACGACGGCGGTGGGAACGAGCTGGCGGGCCTCGACCACTGCATTGGTGAAGTGGGTCGTGCCGATCATGACGGCTGTGACCTGATCGGCCACCAGCACACTGTCGGCGGCCAACGCCCCCACCGCGTCGACGATGCCCGTCGTCACGTCCGCGGTGGTGGGTCGCTTCACTGAGCCCAGAACGGTGGCCCCGTCGAGCACGACCGCGTCGGTGTTCGTGCCCCCGACGTCGACCCCGACCCTCATCGCCGACCGGCACGGTCGAGAGCGTCCAGAACAGCTTCCGGGGTGATGGGCAACCGGTCGATGGGCGCGCCGACCGCGTCAGCAACGGCATTGGCGACCGCCGCCGCGACCGGGACGATGGGAGGCTCGGCGGCGCCCTTCGCACCGTACGGACCGGCCTCGGCGGAGTGTTCCAGCAGGATGGCCTCCACGGCCGGAACATCGCATGCGAGTGGTAGCCCGTGGGTCTCGTAGGACCGCTGCAGGTAGCGCCCGTCATCGATGTCGAGCCGCTCCCAGAGCGCATATCCCAGCCCCTGGGCGACTCCGCCCTGGATCTGGCCTCGGACGGCGTCGGGGTTGATCGCCCGCCCCACCTCTTGGGCCGCAACGTATCGATCGACCGTCACCTGACCGGTGACCGGGTCCACTGACACCTCGGCCAGATGCACGTGATATGTCGGCGTCGGCCAGGCGGCGAAGAGCATGCCGGATGCGCATGCCGGATCATGCGGCGGTGTGGGCGTCGCGTAGGAGGCGGCGGCCGAGATGGACTGACCGCTCATGGTCGCAGTGGTGGCGATCTGGGCGAGGGGGACGGCGGTGGCAGGGACCCCTGCCACGTACACCTTCCCGGCCTCCACCACCAGGTCGTCGGGCGGGGCTTCCAGCAGCCGTGCTGCATGCTGCACCACCTGCTGGCGTACCTCGGCGGTAGCATCGTAAACCGCTCGGCCCACCACGTGGGTGGTCCGGCTGCCCTGAGAGCCGGCGTCGTAGCCGGCCATGTCTGTGTCCGGCATGGTGACGACGACCTGGTCGACGTCGAGTCCCAGCCCCTCTGCGGCGATCTGACGGACGCCGGTCATGACGGCGCCGGACCCGCTGTCGGTAGCCGCTGTGATGACGCCGAGGCTGCCATCCTCGTTGAGCTTGACCGTGGCGTGGGCAGGCATGGGGTTGGTGAGCCAGAGCGCGGCAGCGATACCGACACCCCTCAGCTCGCCGGTGCCCCTCTCGCGCCAGGGCGCCACGGACTCGACCGCATCGAACGCCTCGCGCAGAATGGCGAGTTCCTCGAGTGGCTGGTCGTTGAGCATGCGATGGCCGTCAGCCGCCAGCGAGTCCAGTCGGTATTGACGACGGTCGACTCCGAGAGCGTCGGCGATGTGGTCCATGTGCCGTTCCAATGCGAACACCAGGTACGGACCGTTGACCCCGCGGAAGGCGCCGGTGGGCGCGGTGTTCGTGTAGACGCAGCGCGTTCGTACCCGTGTCGAGCGCGCCGGATAGATCGAGCCGTACACGAACATGGGGATGCTGGACAGCGCTGGCCCGTTATTGGCGTAGGCACCGCTGTCGAAGACGACGTCGACGTCCTGACCCAGGATGTGGCCGTCGTCGTTCACCGCGGAGCGGACGGTGACGCTGGCGTTGGCGCGGCAGGGCGCGGTCAGCATCTCCTCGGCTGCAGTGTTGACCATCTTGACCGGTCGGCCGCTGCGCCGGGCCAGGATGCACGCGTAGGCGTCGAGCCCCACGTCGAGCTTGGCCCCGAAGCCCCCACCGATGTGGTGCCCGATAATGCGGATGGCGGACTTGGGGACCTCGAGTATCTGCGCCAGACGGTCTCGCACCCGAAACGGGTACTGGTGGCTGACCTGGACCGTGTATCGCCCTGACTCGTAGGTGGCCAGCGCCATCTTCGGCTCCAGATGGGCCTGATACTGGCGGGGCGTGACGTAGGTGTCCTCGATGATCCGGTCGGCCTCCTCGAAGGCGTCCGCTACGTCGACTGTATTGACGATCTCGGCAACCACGTTGCCGCCGCGCGTCCACTCTGCACCCGTGGTCGTGAAACCGTCGCAGTCGGCATGGACCAGGCGGGACCCGGGTACCAGCGCCTCGGCCGGTGTGGCCACGGGTTGCTGCTCGTCGAGTTGGAGGGCGATGGCTTCGACAGCCCGGCGGGCGAGCTCCGGTGTGTCTGCCAGGACTGCCGCCACGGGCTCGCCCTCGTACGCGACGTAGTCCTCGGCAAACAGCGGGATGTCGTTCAAGATCACACCAGTGCGCTGGTTGGGAACGTCCGCTGCCGCGATGACGTCATGTACGCCCGGGATGGTGAGCGCCCCACTGGTGTCGATGGCCACGATGCGCGCTGCGGGGACCGGCGACCGCAACAGGCAGGCGTGCAGCATGCCAGACACCTCGAGATCGACACCGAAGGTGGCGTCACCCCGCAGCTTCGTCTCGCCGTCGCTGCGCGGAACCGATGCGCCGACGCTCATGACCCGGCCTCCGCCGCCGCCACGACTGCCTGGACGACCTGCTCGTACCCGGTACAGCGACAGATGTTTCCGACCAGGGCGGCGCGGATGCTGTCGGGGTCCGGGTGGGGGTCAGCCTCCAGCAGCGCCGTGAGGGTCATCAGAAGCCCCGGCGTGCAGAACCCGCACTGCACCGCACCATGTTCGAGAAACGCCTGCTGCAACCCGTTGAGCTCGACGCTCGGTGCGGCGAGGCCCTCGACGGTGCGGATCTCCCGCCCCTCGGCTGCCCCGGCGGGATAAATGCACGAGTCCGCTGGCTGGCCGTCGACCAGGACCGTGCAGGCCCCGCACTCTCCCTCGACACAGCCTTCCTTGGTGCCAGTGAGATGGAGCCGGTCCCGCAGGGTGCGGAGGAGCGACTCGCCCGGATCGACCACCAGTTCGTGATCCCGGCCGTTGACCGTGCACCGAACAGAGACCGCAACCTCGTTCATGCTGCCAGCTCCTGACAGCGACCGACCGCTCGCCCCAACAGGCCGCGCAACACCCGGATGCGGTAAGAGGCGCTGGCCCGAGCATCGTCAATGGGCTCTGCTGCGTCGACCACGGCTTCGGCGGCTGCGTCGAGCGCGCTCCGGTCGAGCTGGGTCCCCACCAGAGCCGCCTCAGCGGTCGGGACTCGGCGAGCCGTCGGCGCCACCGAACACATGGCGACACGGGCATCGGTGACAGTGCCGCCCTCGAAGCCCAGACGAACCGCCAGCCCGACGATGGCGACGTCCATCGCGCCGCGCCGCCCAAGCTTGAGGTAGGTCTCTACGGCCCGCTCAGGGAGCGGCACCGTGTCGAGTCCCGTCAGCATCTCGTCGGACCCGAGGTCGGTGACACGTCGGCCGACGATGAAGTCCTCGAGCGCCATCCGGCGCTCCCCCCTGGTGGAGGCCAGGGTCACGTGGGCGTCGGCCACGAGGAGAGGTGCCAGGGTGTCGGCAGCCGGCGAGGCGTTGCAGACGTTGCCGCCGACGGTGCCCACCGCCTGGGTCTGCCAGCCCCCCACGGTGCCGGCCGCACTGGCCAGCGCCGGGTGCCATCTTCGTATATC